>JBGPYP010000331.1:0-2962 GCA_041493285.1 Casimicrobiaceae bacterium | reverse complement strand
GAGCGTCGGCCGCAACGTCGACTCGCCACGCGCGATCCCCACGCTTCGCGTGGGGCCCCTCGCCGCGGGCTCGCGCCGCGGCCTCCTTGTTCCTTGAGTGCCGTGTGTCCGGCGGAGCGTCGGCCGCAACGTCGACTCGCCACGCGCGATCCCCACGCTTCGCGTGGGGCCCGTCGCCGCGGGCTCGCGCCGTTACATCGGCGGCACCAGGCCGTTCTTGCCGACTGCGACGCGGCCGGCGGTCAGGCTGCCGTCGGGCTGCTTCGCGGCGGTGACGATAATGTGCGCGCCGGGAACGAGCATCGCCTTGTCGCCGGGCTCGAAGGTGACGATCGGCGCGTCCTCGGGCACGAGGACGGTCTTCTCGCCGTCCTTGTACTTGAGCGTCATTCGCCGCCCGCCAGCGCCCACCGCCACCGCGTCGGCAACGGTCGCATTAGTCATCATGCTCCCGGGCTTGAGGTCCCACGGATAGTGGCCTTCATTGCTGCCGCGCATCGACTCGGGGAACACGAGCACCTCCAGCGCATTCTGCGTGCCATCGGGTTGCGGCATGGTTGCGGTGCCCACGAAGGCGCCGGGCTTGATCGCGGTGACGTCGATCCTGACGACTGCGGTGACGGCATAGTTGTCGGCGAGCTTCACCGCGAGCGTCTCGCCGGTGCGCGACTTCACCTGCAGGTTGAGCCCGTCGAGCGCAACGATGTCGCCGCGGATGCGCTGCGTAGGCAGGGGCGCCTGCGCCAGCGCCGCGGCGACCAGGCAGCAAAGCAGGCCGAGCACGAATGAAACTGCATGTCTCATGGATTCCTCCGGCCCCGGTTGTTGCGTCATGGATGGCACGGCGGGCGGGCTCCCGGTGCGCTCGCGAAGCCCGTAACCATTAGGCTTCGGTACGTCCCTTAACATCGGTTCGACCCGTGCCATTCCAGGGCTCGTGAACGCCTTGGGCCCGTAGCGCGGGCCGCGCGGCGCCACGTCGAAAAAACGTACGGCCGGCCACCGCGTATGCGATGCCCGGCCGCCTCTAGCGGTTCGGCGGCGCCTCGCGGCGCCGGCGACCAAAGCTTACTTGAGGTGGTTCGAGACCAGCTTGGTCATCTCGAACATCGACACCTGACGCTTGCCCCCGAAAACCTGTTTCAGCTTTTCGTCGGCGTTGATCAAGCGCCTATTGATCGAGTCCTGCAGCTTGTTCTTCTTGATGTAGTCCCAGATCTTCTTGGTGACTTCAGTGCGCGGCAGCGGCATGCTGCCGACCACGGCGGCGAGCACACCCGACGGCGTCATCGCCTTCATGAACGCGGCGTTCGGCTTGCGCTTGGCGCCCGACTTCTTGGCCTTCTTCGGCGCGGCTTTCTTCGCCGGCGCTTTCTTCGCGGGTTTCTTGGCCGGCTTCTTTGCCGCCGGCTTCTTGGCGCCCTTTTTCGCGGTCTTCTTTGTTGCTTTCTTGGCAGTAGCCATAGTTCTCCTTCCTGGTGGTTGATCGCTTCGATGCGACGGCGATGAGTATGGAGGCTGACCGATCTCCTGTCATCGATCCCGACTCTCCATCGGAACAAATATACCGCATTCTCGAGCGTGGGGTGTGCAAATTGTGCGCACAGGAGTCGGCGGGCTCGAGAGGTGTTGCATCCGCGGGAATTCGACCCGGCCGGGCTCGCTGAGGCGGCGCTTGCCGTGGGGCGACCGGCGAGGCGGAGCGAGGCTCCACGAGCGAATGCGAGTGGAGGCGACCCGAGCCGGGCGCAAGGGCCGACAACTCAATGCGTGGAATTCCCTCGACCGTAGAAGAGGCCCCTCGCGGCCTGCCTTGAGCCGGCCGGCGTACCGGTTCAAACTCCGTCACCGAGGAGACGGAGCACGTTGGACCGCATTCGACGAAGGTTCTGGTGGTGCGCCTTGCCGGCATGGGCTGCGGCAGCCGCGTTCGCCGCGGAGCCGCTGCCGATCTTCGACGCCCATCTGCACTACAACGCCGACGCGGTCGCGGCGTATCCGGTCCCCGCGGCGCTCGAGATCCTGCGGCGCAACGGCGTCCGGGCGATCCTGGCCACCAGCACACCCAACGACGGCACGCGCGCGCTCCTCGCGGCCGCTTCGCCCGACCTCGTCGTCATACCGTTCGTCCGCCCCTATCGCAGCGATGCCGATCGCGCGACCTGGTTCGGCGACGCGGACACCCTGACGCTGATCGAAGCCGAGCTCGCGCGTGGGGCGTATCGGGGTGTCGGCGAGTTCCACGTCTTCGGCAACGACGCCGCGGGAGACGTCATCCATCGGGTCGTCGATCTGGCGGTCGCCCGCGGGCTCTACCTCCATGCCCACTGCGACGAGCGAGCGCTCGAGCTGATCTTCGGCCATAACGCGGGTGCGCGGGTGATCTGGGCGCACAGCGGGTTCAGCGTGCCCCCCGAGCGCATCGAGCGCACCCTGGAGCGCTACCCGGCGCTGCGGGGCGAGCTGTCGTACCGCTACGACATGACGGCGTCCGGGCACCTCACGCCCGCCTGGCGGCGACTGCTCCTGCGGTTTCCGGATCGCTTCGTGATCGGGTCCGACACCTGGGTCAACGAGCGCTGGGAGCGCTATGGCGAGATCATCGCCTGGTACCGCGGCTGGCTCGCCGACCTGCCCGGCGAGGTCGCGAAGGCGATCGCGTGGGCCAATGCGGAGGCTTTGTTTGGGCTTGACGCGGGTCGCGCCGGAGCTCCCGCGCCGTGATCCGCGCCACGCTTTGCACCGCGCTGCGGCACGCGGCGGGCCTGGCGGCGGTCACATTTGCGGTGTCGAACGCGCTGGCCGATCCATTCGACCGTGGATTGCTGTGGGAGCTTGAGCGGCCGGGTGTGCCGCCGTCGTGGGTGTTCGGGACGCTGCACTCGAACGATCCGCGCGTCACCGCGCTGCCGGCTCCGGTGGCGCTCGCGTTCGCGCGCGCAAGAACTTTCGCGATGGAGAT
>JBGPYP010000248.1:0-4104 GCA_041493285.1 Casimicrobiaceae bacterium | reverse complement strand
GGCGGTGCCAGAGCCCCAGGCTTCTTCATCACGCGGTGCGTGATGCGTCCGCCTCGCTGTCGGGCTTCCAGCTCCGCGTGGCCGAGCTTCTGGTACAGTTCGATGCGTGCGAGCAGCCGATCATAGTGCGCCCGGCTCATCACAACGAGGTCGTTTTCGCCGTGCTCACCGCCTCCTGTTGGCCCGATGATATCGGACTTCTGCTATGTCAGCCGCGGCGCGGTCGTCTCGCGATGAAAGTGCAGGATGAAGAACGACTCGCAGCACACGTTGAGAGAGATGGATGACATCGACGCGGCTGACGGGCTTCGCCTCGACCGTGATCTGCCGACGACCGCGGAGGACATCGCCGTGCTGCGGCGCCTCCGGTATGGTCCGCGCCTTACGTTCGCCGACTATCTCGAGTGTCTCGCCGCCCTCAATCCACCGTCGCGGGACTGGCTACGGCGCCGACCAGGACCAGGCGGCGCGCCTTTCGAACTCTTCGCCTGACCGACGAAGCGCCGCTTCTTCGCCGTCGAGCTTCCGTTCACCGGCGCGCGTGCGACCGCGGGCTCGTCGACGATGTCGATCCCGAACACGTCAGCCAGCTTGTTGGCAGCGATGCGCTTGCCGCCTCCAGCGCCGCCGGCGCGACCTCGCGAGACCGCGCCGGACGTTGCCGAGCTCAACAGCTCCGCCTGATCGACCTGCCGC
Organism: Casimicrobiaceae bacterium; assembly: GCA_041493285.1. Classification (GTDB taxonomy): domain Bacteria; phylum Pseudomonadota; class Gammaproteobacteria; order Burkholderiales; family Casimicrobiaceae; genus PALSA-1003. The sequence goes on along the minus strand of JBGPYP010000248.1, from coordinate 3,408 downwards.
AACACGAAAAAGAGCTCGGGCTTCGCGTCGAGACGCGTGCCGACGCCATAGAGCACCGCCGCGACGTGCTTGCACACGCCCGCCCAGTCGGGGCACGAGCAGTCCATCTCGATCTCGCGCGGCGCGGGAAACAGTCCCTGCTTGGCGTCGACCAGCACCGTCATGACGTCGGCGGACAGCTCGCCGCGCAAGAGGCCCACGAGCGATGCGATCTTGCCGGTGCACCGCGCCACGACCTGGCGCCAGCGCGTCTTCGCCATCGGCGCGATGCCGATCTCGACCGTGTACAGCTCGCTGCCCGCCACGCGCGCCTGCACCTTGCCCTTCGCGATCGCGAGATCCACCACCGAGCCGTTGCGGACGTAGCTGCGCCCGCGCGGCAGACGGTTGGCGAAGTCCGCGTAGCGCTCGAGATTGTCGCACCACGCCTTGCCCCAGAACGTCGTCGCGATCTGCCGCTTGCGGTGCCCGAGCACGATCGGCTCCGGCTTCCGTCCACTCTTCTTCGTGAGCCGCCCCAGCTCGCGGGCCGCGCGCGCCTTCTTCTCCGCCACCGAGACGTACGGACGAAAATCCCACCTGCCGTAGCCGTACCAGGCCATCACGCCTCCTCGTTCAGGCCTCGGCGGTCGCTCGATTCAGGTCGAGCGCCACCATGGCCATGAGCTCCTCGTTGCTCATCTCCGTGAGCAGCGTCTCCGCGCCGCCCTCGAGCACGCCCCGCACGAGCGATTGCTTCTCCTCGATCAACTGATCGATGCGCTCCTCGACGGTGCCGCGACAGATCAGCTTGTGCACGAGCACGTTGCGATGCTGGCCGATGCGATACGCGCGGTCGGTCGCCTGGTTCTCGACCGCGGGGTTCCACCAGCGATCGAAGTGCACGACGTGCGACGCCGCGGTCAGGTTGAGGCCGACCCCGCCCGCCTTGACGGACAGCACGAAGAACGGCACGGCCGCGTCCTCCTGGAATCGCTTCACCAGCGCGCCTCGGTCCTTGACGGGCGTGTTGCCGTGAAGCACGAGGCCCGGCCGGCCGAACACGCCGGCGAGGAACGCGGCGAGCGGCTCGGTCGCCTGGCGGAACTGCGTGAACACCAGCGCCTTGTCGTGCGTGGCCGCGACCGTCTCGGCGATCTCGCGCAACCGCTCGAGCTTGCCGCTGCCCGCCTCGTCCCACGCGCCGTCGCCGAGCCACTGTGATGGGTGGTTGCAGATCTGCTTGAAGCGCATGAGATAGGCGAGGACCAGGCCGCGACGCCCGATGCCTTGCGACATTCCAGTGACCGTGCGTGCCAGCTCTCCGACGGCCTGCTGATACAGCGCGGCTTGCGGGCGCGACAAGAGACAGAACGCCTTCACCTCCGTCTTGTCCGGAAGATCGGCCGCGATCGACCGATCGGTCTTGAGCCGGCGCAGGATGTACGGCTGGATCAGGCGACGCAGCGGCGCGTACGGCTCTTCGCTGCGGTTGGCCAGCCGCTTCACGAACGATCCGAACTGCGATGCCGAGCCGAGCAATCCCGGATCCAGGAAGTCGAAGATCGACCAGAGATCGCCGAGGCGATTCTCGACCGGCGTGCCCGTGAGCGCCACGCGCGCCTGTGCGCGCAGCGCCTTGACCGCGCGCGTCTGCTTCGCGCCGGGGTTCTTGATCGCCTGCGCTTCGTCCAGGATCGCCAGCGACCAATCGCGCGCCTGCAGCGCTTCGACGCGCGCCAGCGTGCCGTACGTCGTGATGACGAGATCGACGCCGGTGAGCGTGGCGTCTCGTATCTCCGCCAGCTCTCGCGCGAGCATCGCCGAAGGATGGGCCACGAGCGCCGTCAACGAGGGCGTGAACCGCTCGATCTCCGCTTGCCAGTTCGCGAGGAGCGACGCGGGCACGACGAGAAGATGCGGAGAAGCGCCACGCTGGCTGCTTCGCTTGTGCAGGAGCAGCAGCGCCAGCAGCTGCACCGTCTTGCCGAGCCCCATGTCGTCCGCGAGACAGACGCCGAGCCTCAGCGACGAGGCAAACCACAGCCACGACACGCCGATCTTCTGATACGGGCGCAGCTCGCCGCGCAAGTCAGCGCCGGGATCGGCGCCGGCGAGTCCCTGCGGTCCGCGCAGCCCGCCGAGCGTCTGCGCGAGCCATGCGCCGGCCTCGACGCGCGACCATCCTTCGCTGGCGACCGACGCGCCCTTGTCGTCGTCCACCACCGCGGCACCGGCGAGAAGACGCATGCCCTCGAGGAACGAGAGACCGTCGGCGCCGGCGATGCGTCGCACGCGCTGCCAGTGATCGAGCAGCTCCCGAAGACGCTCGCGGTCGAGCTCGACCCACTGCCCGCCCAGCCGGACCAGCCCATCGGATGAGGCGAGCAGCTCTCGGATCTCAGCGGCGGACAGGTTCTTGTCACCGAGCGCGACGTTGACCGAGAAGTCCAGCAGCGCGTCCGTGCCGAGCACGTTCGGTTTCTTCTCACCGATGCGCACGGTGACCTCGGGCCGAGGCGGGCGGCGCGCGCGCCACCAGTCGGGGACGCGCACGATCAGCCCGGCCGCCTCGAACGCCGAGATGGCGCGCAGGAAGCGATGCGCCTCGGCGGGAGTCCAGGCCAGCGGCTGGTAGATCTCGCCAGAGTCGATCAGCTCGTTGAGCCACTCGCTCTGCTCGGCCGCCCGCTGCAGCGGCACGAGGAGATGGAGGAGCGCCTGGCGGTCACCACGCGCGGAGGAATCTTCGAGCGCGCGCGCGAGCGGGCGATGCTGCACCTTGCCCCCCGCGCCGGCACGGACGGCGTACGTGGCGAGGAACGCGAAGGGATGTTTCTCGTCGCCGCGATTCTCCGCGAGGTGCAGGCACACTTTGCCGACGACGTGCCATGACGGGTGGCGACCATGCAGCCAGTCAGCGACGGTTCCGCGGTGCCGGCGGATCTCGTCCGCGAACGCGCGGTTGATCTCGGTCCAGCGCGCGCCAATCCAGTCGGCCTCGACGTATTGCTCGCCCGGCATCGGGGGGACCGCGTTCGCCAGCCGCGCGCGCTCGTCGGCGGGGCAGTCGACCTCGACGCGCTCACGCCGCTCTTCGACGTCCGGCACCGCGCGGAGTCGCGTCGCGAACGCGCGGCCAACGTCGCGCAGGAACGCGAGGGCAGGGTCGAGCGGCGCGTCGAGCTCGATCGTCCCGAGGTCGAGCAGGCCATATCCGGGACCGCGCGCGAATGCGGCGGCGACGCGGGCGCGCGCCGCGGGAGTCAGGCCGTCGCTGGTCTCGTCGGTCTTGGCGTCGGCTGGCGTCGTGTCGATGAAGAGCGCGCCGGAGGGAAGGATTGCCACGCGGAGCACCGAATCTTCGACGCGCTCACCGGCAGGCAATCGCTGAGCCACAATCGCGCTGCACTGTACAACGCGATCGTC
>JBGPYP010000308.1:0-3277 GCA_041493285.1 Casimicrobiaceae bacterium | reverse complement strand
TGGGCCGAGCCACTTCGGCACTTGCGCGAAGAACGTCGGCGCGACCAGCGGGATCATGCCCACCGCGATGCTGATCGCGATGATCAGCAAGTTGTACCGCGGGCCGTAGTCGACGCGGGCGAGGATCTTTATGCCGGTCGCGGCGACCATGCCGAACATGACGAGGCCCGCGCCGCCCAATACCGGCTGCGGGATCGACGCGACGACGGTGCCGAGCTTGGGCAGAAGGCCCAGCGCGATCAGAATGCCGCCGGCGACGGCGACGACCCAGCGGCTCTTCACGCCCGTGACGCCGACCAGCCCCACGTTCTGCGAAAACGACGTGTACGGGAAAGTATTGAACACCCCGCCGATGATCGTACCCAGGCCGTCGGTGGCGAGTCCGCGGGCGATCTCCGGCTGACCGATCTTGCGGCCGCAGATCTCTCCCAGCGCGAGAAACATCCCCGTCGACTCGACCATCACCACGATCATCACGATGCACAGGGACACGATCGCGCCGGCCTCGAAGGTCGGCACGCCGAAGCGGAACGGGTAGACCAAAGCGACCCAGTCCGCGTCTCGGACACCGGCGAACTCGACCATGCCGAACGCCATCGCGGCAGCGAAGCCGACGATGAGCCCGATCAGCACGGCGATGTTGGCGACGAAACCGTTGAAGAGCTTGTTGATCACGAGGATGGTCGCGAGTACCAGCGCGACGACGGCGAGGTTCGTCGGGTCGCCGAAGTTCTTCGCCCCGACGCCGCCGCCCGCCCAGGTGATCCCGATGCGGAGCAGCGTGATCCCGATCACGGCGATGATCGTCCCCGTGACCAGCGGCGGAAAGTAGCGCACCAGCCGGCTTGCGACCGGCGCGACGGCGACCGTGAACACGCCGGCGGCGATCACCGCGCCGAAGATGCCCGTGATCGCGACTCCGCTTGCCGCCATGGCGACCATCGGGCCGACCGCGGCGAAAGTGACGCCCATGACGACCGGCAGCCGGATGCCGAAGCGCCAGAAGCCGATGCACTGGATCAGCGTCACGATGCCGCAGGCGAAGAGATCGGCGTTGACCAGGAATGCGATCTGGTCCTTCGGCAGCTTCAGCACGCCGCCGACGATCAGCGGCACCGCGATCGCGCCGGCATACATCACCAGCACGTGTTGCAGGCCGACCGCGGCCATCTCGCCGTACGGCAGGACCTCGTCGACGGGGTGAACGGTTTGAGTCGCACTCGCCGTGGTCATCCTTGTTCCCCCTCGGCTATCCCTCGATCATCGCCTCGAGCCGAAAGCGCGCGATCCGCGCGATCTGCTGCAGCGCCTCTTCGAATTCGACCGAGCGAGCGCGCTCGAGGCGCTCCGCGAAACGCGCGATGATCGCCGCCCGGTCGAGGCCCTTGACCGCGATGATGAACGGAAATCCGAACTTCATGTCGTACGCCTGGTTGAGGTCCTGCAAGCGCGCGAACTCCTGGGGCGAGCAGCCCGTCAGGCCGGCGCCCGATTGCTCGCTGGTCGACGCGGCCGTCAGCTGGCCGCGGATCGTGGCTTTACCGGCCAGCTCCGGGTGCGTGTGGACGAGCGCAAGTTGCGCTTCCGCCGAGGCGCTGCGCATCGCGGCGACCATCGCCGCATGAAGCGCATCGAGATTCGTAAACGGCCGTTTGGGCCACACGGCTTCGGCGACCCAAGGCGAATGCTCGAAGGCTCCACCCAGCGCAGCGACGAACCCAACGCGGTCGAGCGCGTTGACCTCGGCGAGCGTCATGCCTTCGCCGCGTGCGGATGGGTGGCGATCCAGTGCCGTGCGATGTCGATTCTCCGGGCGATCCAGACGGCATCGTGCGTGCCGAGGTAGTCGAGGAAGCGCGCCAACGCCGCGAGCCGGCCGGGGCGGCCCGTGATCCGACAGTGCAGCCCGATCGACAGCATCTTGGGCGCATCGAGCCCGGCCGGATCGCCCTCCGCGTAGAGCACGTTGAACGCGTCGCGGAGATAGGCGTAGAACTGTCCGCCACTGTTGAATCCCCGCGAAGTCGCGAAGCGCATGTCGTTGGTGTCGAGCGCGTAGGGGACGACGAGATGCGACTTGATGCCGTCCTTGGTCTCGACCTGGACCCAGTAGGGCAGGTCGTCGGCGTACGAATCGGCGTCGTAGACGAAGCCACCATGCTCGACGACGAGCCGCCGGGTGTTCGGGCTGTCGCGCCCGGTGTACCAGCCTTCGGGCGCTTTGCCGGTCAGCCGCTTGAGCACGACGACCGCGCGCGAGACGTGCTCGCGCTCGATCCTTTCGTCGACCTCCTGGTAGTTGATCCAGCGCCAACCGTGGCTCGCGATCTCGTGGCCATCGGCGAGCATCGCCTCGACCGCCGCGGGATTGCGGTCGAGCGCCATCGCCGCGCCGAAGATCGTCACGGGGATGCGCCGGTCGCGAAACAGGCGCAGCAGCCGCCACAGGCCCGCGCGCGAGCCGTACTCGTAGAGCGACTCCATGCTCAGGTGGCGCATCGGAAAGGCTGCTGCGCCGATAATTTCCGACAGAAAGGTTTCTGATGCCGCGTCGCCGTGGAGGACGGAATTCTCCGCGCCTTCCTCGTAGTTGAGGACGATCTGCACCGCAATGCGCGCGCCGCCGGGCCAACGTGCGTGCGGCGGATGCGCGCCGTAGCCGATCATGTCGCGCGGGTAGCGGTCTGGGGGAGTCATCGTTGTTGTCGTGGATGGCGAGCAGCTGGAATAGAATAAGGGGACGGACCACGTTTTCAAAGTCCATTGCGGCCCATTTTGCTGCGTCGTGGAGTTGGCGCCAAGCAAAAACGTGGTCTGTCCCCATTGGGAGGCAATCGTTTGGGCAGACTGACGACGCACGTGGTCGACACCGCGCACGGCCAGCCGGCCGCCGGGATGGCGGTGACACTGTATCGCCGCGCCGGCGATGGCTACGACACGGTCAAGGCGGTGACGACGAACGCCGACGGCCGCGTCGACGCGCCGCTGCTCGAGGGCGACGCGCTGTCGGCCGGCCGCTATCGGCTCGCCTTTGCCGCAGGCGCGTACTTCCGCTGCCTCGGCGTCGCGCTGCCCGATCCGCCGTTCGTCGACGAGGTCGTCATCGACTTCGGCATTGCCGATACGAGCGCGCATTACCACGTGCCGCTGCTCGTGTCGCCCTGGAGTTACTCGACGTACCGCGGTAGCTAGGGGCCTGTCGGGCTTGCTCTCACGTATGCGTTGCTGGCCAAACGGCGATGAATGCAAGGCGCTCGGCGCAGCGAATAGCTCTGCC
>JBGPYP010000256.1:0-4000 GCA_041493285.1 Casimicrobiaceae bacterium | reverse complement strand
CTTGCTTCCGAGCTGGGACGGCAGGCGGAGCGCAGCGACGAGCTGGCGCAATGCGCGAAGCGGGCGACCGAGGCCGCCGCGCGCCTGGCACGCTGGCGCGATGGCGACGATCCGGAGTGGATCCGCTGGCTCGAAGTCACCCCGCACGGCTGGCAGCTCCACGCTTCACCGCTTTCGATCGCCGAGGTCTTCGCGCGCCAGATCGCGGGCAGCGCGCGCTCGTGGATATTTACGTCGGCGACGCTGGCGGTCAACGGCGACTTCACGCTCTACCGGCGCGAGCTCGGCCTCGCCGATGCCGCGACCGGCTGCTGGGACAGCCCCTTCGACTACGCCAAGCAGGCGCTGCTCTATCTCCCGCGCCAGCTCCCGGAGCCGAACAGCTTCGAGCACACCGACGCGGTGGTCGCCGCAGCGTTGCCCGTGCTCAAGGCCAGCGGCGGTCGCGCGTTTCTGCTGTTCACGACGCTGCGCGCGCTCGGCCGCGCCCGCGAGACGATCGCCGCGGCGCTCGCGCGCGAGGGCCTCGACTACCCTCTGCTCGTGCAGGGTGAAGGCTCAAGGAGCGAATTGCTGTCGCGCTTTCGCGTGCTCGGCAACGCGGTACTGCTCGGCAGCCAGAGCTTCTGGGAAGGCGTCGACGTGCAGGGCGAGGCGCTGTCGGTCGTCGTGATCGACAAGCTCCCGTTCGCGCCGCCGGACGATCCGCTGTTCGCGGCGCGCCTCGCGCGCATCGCGCGCGAAGGCGGCAACCCATTTCTCGATTACCAACTGCCGCAGGCCGCGATCAGCCTCAAGCAGGGCGCCGGCCGGCTGATACGCTCCGAGACCGATCGCGGGGTGCTTATGATCTGCGACCGGCGTCTGATGGACAAGCCGTACGGACGGCGCATCCTGGAGGCGTTGCCGCCGATGCGGCGGACGCGGGAACTCGACGACGTCCTTGCCTTCTTCGACCGAGCGGACAACGCAAACGGTTGACCAACACGGGCTCCCGATCCTCCCGCGCCGTTACCAGAACTTCCACCACGGCTTTTCGGTCGTGGGATCTCCGGGCGGCAACGGTGCGTCCTCCTTCGACCAGAAATTCCACCACGGCTTTGCGCTGGCGGTGAAGTACTTGCCGTCGGGGAAGGTCTGCTTCAACACGCGTTGCGCATCGTCGCGCAGCTGCGTCATGCCGAGCTTGTCGTAGCTCCTGACCAGGAGGATCAGCGCGTCCTCGTTCGAAGGCGTTCGTGGGTAGTTGATGAGCACCGCCTGCGCCCGGTTCGCCGCCGCGACGTATGCGCCGCGCCGGTAGTAGTAGTCGGCAACGTGGACTTCGTAGCTCGCCAGCGCGTTGGTGAGATAGTGCATGCGGACAATGGAGTCGGCCGCGTATCTGCTCTCGGGAAACAGCCTGACCAGTTCCTTGAACGCGCCGAAGGACTCCTTAGTCAGCTTCGGATCGCGCTCGGAAAGATCCTGCTCGATGATGTAGCCGAACAATCCTTGGTCCTCGCGGAAGTTGACGACACCTTTCAGATAGTAGGCGTAGTCGACGTTCGGGTGGTTGGGGTAGGTGCGGATGAAGCGATCGCAGGCGGCGACCGCGGTCGCGGTCTCGCCGGCCCGGTAGTTTGCGTATGCGCCTTCGAGGATCGCCTGCTGCGCGTAGCGTCCGTAGGGATACCGGCCTTCGAGCGTTTCGTAGAGCTTGATCGCCCGCGTATAATTGCCGGTCGTCAACATCTCGTGCGCGTCCTGGTACAGGCGCTCGGCCGACCAGCCGGCCGTCTCGTCCTTCACTTCGGGCAACAGGTTGCAGGCCGCGAGGCCCGCCACGAACGCGATCGCGACGGCGGTCCGAACCCACAGCAGCGACATTCCCGACATTGTTGCAACTCCAGTGGCAGCTGCGAATTATAACCCAGCCGTCACGGCGTCCAGCTTGGCGCACGAGCTTACGATCCCCGCGGAACTCGCCGGGTTGCGCCTCGACCAGGCGCTCGCGCGGCTACTGCCGCAGCACTCGCGCAGCCGCATCCGAACCTGGATCGACGCCGGCGGCGTCACCGTCGCCGGAGAAGCGGCGGCCGCGAAGCAGAAGCTCTTCGGCGGCGAGCGAGTCCTCGTCGCGCCGCTGCCCGATCCACGCGCGAGCGCACTCGCCGCGCAACCGCTGCCGCTCTCGATCGTCTACGAGGACGACGCACTGCTCGTCGTCGACAAGCCCGCCGGGCTGGTCGTCCATCCCGGAAGCGGCCACTGGGACGGCACGCTCGCCAACGCGCTGCTGCACCACTGCCCGCAGCTCGCGGGCGTCGCCCGCGCCGGCATCGTGCACCGGTTGGACAAGGACACGAGCGGCCTGCTCGTCGTGGCCAAGACCCCCATAGCGCAGACCGATCTCGTGCGCCAGCTCCAGGCGCGAACGGTGCACCGCGAATATCTCGCGCTCGCGCAGGGCGTCGTGGCGCGCGGCGGTAGCATCGACGCGCCGATCGCCAGACATCCGGTCAAGCGCACGGCCATGGCGGTCGTCGCTTCCGGCAAGCGCGCAGTGACGCACTACGAGGTGCGCGAGCGCTTCGTGGCCTGCACGCTGCTCGCGTGCCGGCTCGAGACCGGACGCACGCATCAGATCCGCGTACATTTCGCATCGCTGCAGCATCCGCTGGTCGGCGATCCGGCGTACGGTCGGCGCAGCGGCATCGCGTTCCATCGCCAGGCGCTCCACGCGTGGCGGCTTGGTCTCACGCACCCGACGACGCGAGCGCCACTACGCTGGGAGTCGCCGCTGCCGACAGATTTCGCGTCGCTCCTCGAGTCGTTGCGCGGCACGCGATGACGCCGCCGGCATCCGACTCGCTCGCCGCGCGCCTCGCCGCGGCCGGGCTCGACTGGGTCGTTCCGGACTGGCCCGCGCCGCCGTGCGTGCGTGCGCTGTCGACCACACGCGATCCGTCTCGCCGCGCCCTTTCCACCGACGCTGCACGGACGGAGCTTCGGCGCTGGCTACCCGCCGATCCGGTCTGGCTCGCCCAGGTGCACGGAACGGCGATCTGCGATGCCGACGCCGTCCTCGCGCAGTCACCGCCGCCACCGCGAGCCGACGGCGTGGTCGCCCGCCGAGCCGACACGGTGTGCGCGGTCGAGAGCGCCGATTGCCTCCCGGTGTTGTTCACCGACCGCGAGGGAAGCGTCGTCGCCGCCGCGCACGCCGGCTGGCGGGGACTCGCGGCCGGCATCCTCGAGGCGACGCTCGCCGCGATGCGCGCCGACCCCGCCGACGTGCTCGTCTGGATGGGCCCCGCGATCGGGCCGCGTGTCTACGAAGTCGGCGCCGACGTCCTCAGCGCGCATTGCGCCGCAGATCCGGGCGCCGTGGCGTGCTTCGCCGCGCAGCGTCCCGGCAAGTGGCTCGCCGATTTGTACGCACTGGCGCGGCGGCGCCTCGTTCACGCTGGCGTGCGCGCGATCCATGGCGGAGGCCGCTGCACGTTCAGCGAAAGCGCCCTTTTCCACTCGTATCGCCGCGACGGTGTCGCGGCGGGTCGCATGGCGACGCTCATCTGGCGGGGAGCCGCGTGAAGCGGCAGGGTCGGGGCCCCGCGTATAATGCAACCGAGTTTCAAAAACAACGACGCTCCGGACCCGTGACCCCGCTCGCCGCCATCGTCGTCGCCTGCCTCGCCGGTGGCGTGCTGTCGATCGTCGCCGCAGCGGGCACGCTGGCGCTGCATCACGGCTGGATCTCGCGCCTGGTCAGCTTCGCGGTCGGCGCACTGCTCGGCGCCGTATTTCTAGAGTTGCTGCCGGACGCCCTCGAGCGCGGCGCCGCGGAGCCGGTGATGCTGACCATGCTGGCCGGCCTCCTGCTCTTCTTCCTGCTCGAAAAGCTGGTGCTATGGCGGCACGGCCACGGCGAGGCCGCTGCGCTTGACGATGCGAGCAAGGGCCGCGCACAAGAACCCGACCATGATCAGGGCCGGTCGGGGCTGATGATCCTCATTGG
>JBGPYP010000317.1:0-3097 GCA_041493285.1 Casimicrobiaceae bacterium | reverse complement strand
CTCCGTCGCGACCACGCGGGACTCATGCAGAGGTTCCTTAGGAGCGAGCCATGGCAGAAATGAGCTACATCGGCAAGTACGAGATCCGGCGCGAGATCGGGCGCGGTGCGATGGGCGTGGTCTACGAGGGCTACGATCCGTCGATCAAGCGCGTCGTTGCGCTCAAGACCATCCGTTCGGACCAGCTTGCCGGCGAAGATCCGGCGGCCGTGATCGCCCGCTTTCGCCGCGAGGCGCAGGCGGCGGGCCGCCTCAATCATCCTAACATCGTTTCCATCTACGATTTTGGCGAAGACAGCGGCGTCTGGTATATCGCAATGGAGTTCGTCCAAGGTCGTGAGCTCAAGGAGTGCTTCGAGACGAACGAGCGCTTCAAGATTGCCGATATCGTGCGGATCATGTCGCAGATTCTCAGCGCGCTCGATTATTCGCATCGCCAGGGTGTCATCCACCGCGACGTCAAACCCGCGAACATCTTCCTGTTGTCGGACGGGTCGGTGAAGATTGCCGACTTCGGCATTGCCCACATCGAATCGTCGAACCTCACGCAGGTGGGCACGGTGATGGGCACACCGAGCTATATGTCACCCGAACAGATCATGGGCCTACCGGTGGACGGACGCTCGGACCTGTTCTCGACCGGTGTCGTCCTCTACCAGTTCCTGACCGGCGAGCGGCCCTTTGCCGGTTCTGCGACCACGACCATGCAAAAGGTACTGAAGGAAGAGCCGCTGCCGCCGTCGACGCTCAACGTGCAGTTGGCGCCCGCAATGGACGCCGTCGTGCGCAAGGCGCTCGCCAAGCGCGCCGACGACCGCTTCCAAACCGCGCAGGAGTTTGCGGACGCGATCCGTGCCGCCGCACCCGCAACGACCGCGCCTGTCGCGGCGGCGACGCCGGTTGGCAATTCCGACCCGACGATCATCGCGGCTGTCGACGCGACCGCGCGCAAGGTAGCCACATCCGACAAACTCGAAGCCGCGCAGCCTCCCGCCGCATCGACTGCGCCAACCAAGGGCGCGCGCAGCCCTGTGCTCCCGATCGTCGTCGCAGCTACCGCCGTGGCAGTCGGCGTCGGGGCATGGTTCGTCTACCAGCGGCAGGCGGTGGATACCGCGAGGCCTGCGCAGGCCCCGGCATCACAGGCGCCCATGGCCACCGGCGCATCGCCCCCGGTCCCGCCCTCGACCCCGCCCGCGCGTGCGGCGCCGGCAGCGACCAGACCCGAATCCGGAACGCTGGTGATCTCCGCGGTCGGCCTGATCGATCCCAGCGATCCCCGCTACCAGAGCGACAAGACATTGCTGCAGAGCGACCTGCGCGCGGATTCCAAGAGCCAAGTCGTCGAAAAGGCGGTCGGCCTCTTGCTCGACAAGAGCTCGCTCGCCAAGAATTACGACCTGCTCAAGGATCGGCTCCTGTCGAAGAGCGGCAGCTACATCAAGACCGTGGTCCGCGAGGGCGAGCCGCGCATGGGCAAGGATGGCCTCATGTCGATCACCACCGAGGCGGTGGTCAACGTCAAGGCTGTCCAGAAATCGCTCAACCAGATGTCGCGCGACGAGCGGATTGACTTCATTCGCGCGAGCGGCGACCCGAAGGTATCGGTGCAGATCTCGGTGCGCGACGCCGACCAGCCGGATACGCCGCTGCAGCCCTCCCCGGTCGCCGAGAACATTCTCAAGGAGCGGATCAAGTCGTTCGGCTTTCGTACTTGGTCGGAAGGAGGTGGTCCTGGCGCCAACGAAAGCGGCAAAGGCGCTGACTTTGCGGTGATCGGCGAGGCCAGGATCAAGAAGCTTTCCATGCGACTGCAAGCCTCCGGCTTGACGGTCACCAAGTACACGCTCACCTCGTGGACGGTGAAGTGCGTCGAGCGCGAGACGGGTGAGGAAATCTACTACAACACGACCTTGCCGAAAGGGATCGGGAGCTGGGCCAGCGAGGAAGAAGCGCTGAACGCGATCGGCGCGAAGATCGCCGACGAGTTCTCGCGCGACTTTTTTCTGCAGCACGCGAACGTGACGGGCCAGCCGGTCACGCTCACCGTCGAGGGAATGCCCGACGCCGCCTCGGAAGACCTGCTCGCACGCGAGCTTGTCGGACTGCCCGACATCATCACCGCGACACCGCGACCCCCGGCGAAACCGCGCGTCTATGATTTGCAGCTTGCGGGGACCGGGGCCCCGAGCGACCTCGTTACCAGCGGCGTGCTCAAACCGCTCAACGCCAAACTCGGTCAGGCATGTTTCGTTCTTGGTGGCATCAGCGGAGATCAGGTGTCGGTCGTGTTCGACAAGCGCTGCGCCGATGCATCGGTGCTGAACCGGCCCGAAACCAACCCGCCCGCCGGTCTGTACGGTGCTCCGCCCGGCCGACAGAAGACCGTCATCAAGAACCCGGAGGCACTGCGCAAACTCACGATCTAGTGGTGGCGCGCCGACCGCTCACCGCGCAAGAAACGACGGCCGCGTTGCGTGCGCGGCCGTCGTGGACGCTTGCCGGAGTGCCGAATCAGTACCGATTGCTGTAGTGGTAATCGATCCCGTCCGGCCCTATATAGCCGCGAGCTAGGCGCAATGCGCCGTCGCCCGTGCCGCAGCCCGCGTCGAGAATGCGGGGCTCTGCCGGGAGCGCATAGCGGCGCAGCAACGGGGCCTCCTGCGGCCAGTTGGCGCGCGCCTGTACGGCGAGGTTGCGCACTATCGACTCGTCGGCCATCTGCTTGCCCTGGGGATTGAGATCCGTCATGGTCTCTCGCCGGCGACCGATATGGCTTCAGCTCGCAAGCGCAATTTCGACGCGCCTGTTGCGGCGGCCTTCGCTCCGAATCCTGAGCACGCGGATGCCGCCGATCTCGGCGATGTTTCGCACGTGCGTGCCCCCGCAAGGTTGCAAGTCGATGCCGGGAATCCTGAGCAGGCGCACGCGACCCGCACCGCGCGGCGGCTGCACACTCATGGTCTTCACCAGCTCGGGCCGGGCGTCGAGCTCCTCGTCGGTGATCCAGACGGTCTCCGTCTCGACCCCGCGCGCGATCAGCGCGTTCGTTTCGTGCTCGATCTTCCCGGCATCGAGCAGGCTCATGTCGATGTCG
>JBGPYP010000032.1:0-13730 GCA_041493285.1 Casimicrobiaceae bacterium | reverse complement strand
GCTTGCATCAGCTCGAGTCGGGCGTCGGCGTCGATTACCGGCTGATCGCGGCGGAAGCGCTCGCCGTCGAAGAGCCCGCCGGCTTCGACGTGGTCACCTGCATGGAGCTGCTCGAGCACGTGCCCGACCCCGGGTCGACGGTCGCCGCGTGCGCGAAGCTCGTCAAGCCCGGCGGCCTGACGGTGTTCTCGACCATCAACCGCAATCCGAAGGCGTACCTGCTTGCCGTGATCGGTGCCGAATATGTGCTGCAGCTGCTCCCGCGCGGCACGCACGATTACGCGCGTTTCCTCAAGCCGTCCGAGCTGGCCGCTTTCGCCCGGCGCGCCGGCCTCGCGCCTGACGATCTGATCGGGATGATCTACAACCCGCTGAACAAGACGTATCGGCTCGAAGCGGACGCGTCCGTCAACTACATCGCCACCTTCCGGCGCGATGTCTAGCCTATCCGGACCACGAGCGCTGCCGGTGCGCGCGGTGCTGTTCGACCTCGACGGCACGCTGGCGGATACCGCGTCCGATCTCGCCGCCGCGTTGAATCGCGTGCGTGCCGATCGCTCGCTGCCGCCGCTGGCGGTCGCGACGCTGCGCCCGCACGCCTCCGACGGCAGCCGGGGAATGCTCGGCGCCGGGCTCGGCGTCACGCGGGAGCACCCGGAGTGGGAAACACTGAAGGACGCTTTCCTCGAGTACTACGCCGCCGCGCTGGCAGTGCATACGCGATTGTTTGCCGGCGCCGAGAACGCCCTCGGCACGATCGAGGAGCGCGGTCTGGCTTGGGGCATCGTTACGAACAAGGCGGCGCGCTTCACGTTGCCGCTGCTCGATCGTCTTGGGCTGGTGGCGCGCGCCGGCGTAATCGTCTGCGGGGACACGACCCCGCAGACGAAGCCACATCCTGCGCCGCTGTTGCACGCCGCCGCGCGGCTCGGAATCGAGGCGACGAACTGCGTCTATGTCGGCGACGCGCAGCGCGATGTTGCCGCGGCGCGAGCGGCGGGCATGGCGGCACTGGTGGCGAGCTATGGCTATATCGCGCCGGAAGTCGCGCCGGAATCCTGGGCGCCGGACGGGTTCATCGATTCGCTGCCTGCCGTGCTCGACTGGCTGCCTGACCTCAATGAAGGAGTAAATACGTGAACAAGTGAGGAAGTAAGGCTACCTCGAGTCCGCGCGCATCGCCTTCGCTCGCCCGCTTCCTCACTTGACCTTGGTGCTCACCCCGGACAAGCGCCCGCATTGAGATACAACCACTGCTGCGGCTTGCCGTCGCGGCTGCCGGATACCCATACCGCCTGGCTCCGCGTGAGCGGCTTCAGCACCGTCGCGGCGATGTCTTCGGGCAGCGCCAACGCAATGCCGTTGGCGCGCTCGACGCGATCGCCGTTCCTTAAGCCCATCATCCCTGCGAAGCCGCTCTGATCGCGGACGATCAGGGCGCCAGGCCCAGGTTGCACCAGCGCCTTCCAGGTGTCGGGCGCGTTGATCATGCCGGAGAGCAGCTCGGCGTTCAGGCGCAGGATCGAACCTGCGAACCCCGCGGGTACGGTGCATGCAGTCGGCTTGGCGCTCGCTGCCGCGACCGCGATACGCGCCTTGTTGCTCGCTGTCGCAGGCCGTAACGCGATGTCGCGCCGGACGCCACCCTCTTGTAACGTGACGCCCCCCGGCCGGACCGCCTCGAGGCGCAACCCTGACGCGACCTCCGCGCCTGCGGCGACAAAAAGCGGCCCGCGCGTGCCGGCGCGGAAGAGCGCGTAGCCCTGACCATCGCGCCGCGCGAACACGCCGAGCAGGCGCAAATCGCCGCTCGCCGCAGACGGCTCGCTCGCCGATACGGCCGGCGCCGCCGCGCCGAACAGGTGGGCGTCGGTGATGCGGCGCAGCAGGTCGCCGTCAACACCTGTCGGGGGCAGTGGCACCGGTGCGGGCCCGAACCAGCGCCAGCCCCAGTACGCGAGCACCGCGGCAAGCAGCGCCAACGCGACGAGCACCCCGCCGGCGACGATGAGCCGCGAGCGCCACGACAGCGCCGGGGATGCGTTATCGGTCACGTATAATCCGGCGTTGCTCACGTCATCTTTCGCCACGTTGAATCCGCAGCTCGCGTTGTTACAGCCCTATCCGTTCGAGCGGCTGCGAGCGCTCTTCGCGGGCGTGGCGCCTCAGCCGACGGTGAAGTCGATCAACCTGTCGCTGGGCGAGCCAAAGCATCCCACGCCGCAATTCATCCTCGACGCCCTCGCGGCCGGCGCGAAAGGCCTCGCGAATTATCCCACAACGGCCGGCGCCCCCGCGCTGCGCGAGGCGATCGCCGCGTGGCTCATACGCCGGCACGGGCTCGCCACGCTCGATCCCGCGACGCAGGTGTTGCCGGTCCTGGGCAGCCGTGAGGCGCTGTTCGCGTTCGCGCAAACCGTGATCGACGCCAGTCGCGTCGGTGCGACGGTCGTGGTGCCCAATCCTTTCTACCAGATCTACGAGGGCGCGGCGCTGCTCGCGGGCGCGACGACGCATTGCGTCAACAGCCTTGCCGAAAACGCCTACGCACCGCGCTGGGATGCGGTGCCCGAGGCGGTGTGGACCCGGACGCAGCTCGTCTACGTGTGCTCGCCCGACAATCCCACCGGGCGCGTGATGACGCACGGCGAATGGAGACGCCTGTTCGAGCTGTCGGATCGGTATGGCTTCGTCATCGCCGCCGACGAGTGCTATTCGGAGATCTACGTCGACGAAGCGCGCCCTCCCCTGGGCTCGCTCGGCGCGGCGAAAAGCCTCGGTCGCGAAGGCTATGCGCGCCTGCTGTCGTTCGGCAGCTTGTCCAAGCGCTCCAACGCGCCGGGATTGCGGTCGGGTTACGTCGCTGGCGACGCCGCGCTGATCAAGGCATTCCTGCTCTATCGAACGTATCACGGCTCGGCGATGTCGCCCGCGGTCGTCGCCGCGAGCATTGCGGCGTGGAACGACGAGGCGCACGTGCGCGCAAACCGCGCCAAGTACGCCGAGAAGTTCGGCCGGCTCACGCCGCGGGTCGCGGCGGTGTGCCCCGCGACGCGACCCGACGCCGCGTTCTACCTTTGGGCCCGAGTGCCCGATGACGACGCCGAGTTCGCGCGGCGCCTGTACGCCGAGGAAGCCGTAACGGTGCTACCGGGCAGCTATCTGGCGCGCGAGGCTGGCGGCGTGAACCCCGGTCGCGGCTACGTTCGCATCGCGCTGGTCGCCGAGATGGACGAGTGTGCGGAGGCGATCAATCGCCTGGTTCGCTTCGCCGGCCGCGCCTGAACGTCGTCCTGCCTCGGACAGCGCCGTTTCATCGCGCCCCATTGCGGCCTGTCGCGGCGGGCTCGTCCGGCGCAGCCCCGCGCGTACAATCAGCCGCCATGACGAGTCCGAGTGCCACTTCCGGCGACCTGCCGACCCCGTGGTGGAGCCCGGTGTTCGCGGGGTTCCGCGGCGTCTCCTGGCTGACCGTCACGCTGATTCTCGCCATCAACACCGGCGTCGCCGCGATTCTTTACATCGAAGAAACGCGCCAATTCTGGCATCCATTCATCACTGCCCAGTGTTTCGGCCTGGCGATCGCGTACGCCGTCAACGCGGCAAGGCCCTGGGAGAAGATGCACCTGGTGTGGCGACTGGTCGGAGCGGTGGCGATCGGGACCGCGATCGGTCTTGTCCTGCTGGTTGCGATCAAGGGCTACATCATCGCCGACGAACACTACCGCTTCGAGACCGGACAGATGAAGCTCGGCAGTTTTGCCGGGACGGCACTCGCGGCCTACATCATGGGTGTGTGCGTGAGCCTGTTCTTCATGCTCAAGTTCCGCGAGGCGCAGGTGCGCGCGCAAATGCTCAAGGCCGACGCCGACCGGAGCCAGCTTTCCAGGCAGGCGATCGAGGCGGAACTGAAGCTCATGCAAGCGCAAGTCGAGCCGCATTTCCTGTTCAACACGCTGGCGTCGGTGCAGTTCCTGACCGAGACCGACCCGCCCCGGGCCGGCAAGATGCTGGGCCACCTGCTCGCCTACCTGCGCGCGGCACTGCCGCAGCTGCGCTCGAACAGCACGACGCTCGGCCAGGAGATCGAGCTGTCACAGGCGTATCTCTCGATCATGCAGATGCGGATGGGGCCGAGGCTTGCCTTCGCCATTGACGTGCCTGACGAGCTGCGTTCGCAGCGCTTTCCGCCGATGCTGTTGATGTCGGTGGTCGAGAACGCCGTCAAGCACGGGCTCGAGCCGCAGGCCGAAGGCGGCACGATACGGCTGGAAGCACGCCGCCGCGGCGAACGCGTGGCGGTGGCGGTCGCCGACAACGGACGTGGACTCGGGGCCAAGGTCGGCAACGGCGTCGGCTTGACCAATCTACGGGGTCGACTGCGTGCTCTTTACGCCGACAACGCGCGCTTCATCCTGGAAGAGACCCCGCCGCACGGCGCGCGCGCCACGATCGAGATTCCCTTTGACACTGACGAAGCATAGACAACCGACGGCGCTCATCGCCGAGGACGAGCCCATGCTGCGGGCGCAGCTCCGTGGGCGGCTGTCGCAGGCGTGGCCCGAACTCGCGATCGTCGCCGAGGCCGAGAACGGCGAGCAGGCCTTGGCGCTGCAACGCGAGCTCAAGCCCGACATCGCCTTTCTCGATATCCGGATGCCGGTCAAGTCGGGACTCGAGGTCGCCGAGGCGCTTGCCGGCGCGTGCCACGTCGTGTTCGTCACCGCCTACGATGAATACGCGGTCACGGCGTTCGAGCAAGGCGCGGTCGACTACGTGCTGAAGCCGGTGACGCCGGAGCGCATCGGCAAGGTGATCGACCGGCTCAAACAGCGTCTGGACCGCCCACCCGCCGATCTGGCGACCGTGCTGGCGCAGCTCGAGGCGCGCGACGCGAGCGGTCCGCTGCGCTGGATCAAGGCCTCGCTGGGAGCGTCGATGCGTCTGATCCCGGTCGACGAGGTCGTCTATTTCCACGCCGAGGACAAGTACACCAAGGTCGTCACCATCGACGGCGACGCGCTGATCCGCAAGACGATCAAGGAATTGTTCGACGAGCTCGATTCGGAACTGTTCTGGCAAGTGCACCGCGGCACCATCGTCAACCTGCGCGCGATCGCGCGCGTCGACCGCGACTACCGCGACCAACCGCTCATCATCCTCAAGGCGCGCCCCGAGAAACTGACCGTCAGCCGTACGTTCGCCCACCTGTTCAAGGCGATGTAGCGACGCGAGCAGCGAGAGGGGAACCCGCAAGCGGCTCGCCCGCTTGCGGGGGTCGAGCATCCGCGAGTCGGCGCTGCGGCCGACGCGCAAGATGACAATTGTGAGATACGCATCCAAGGAGGCCGCGGGCGCGAGCCCGCGGCGAGGAGCCCCACGAGCGTAGCGAACGGGGATCGCGCGTGGCGAGTCGACGCAGCGGTCGACGCTCAACGCGGCACCTTTCGACTGCGGGACCAAGGAGGCCGTTGAGTGTAAGACCATTGCGCCCGCTCACGCCGGGCGCTCCACGCTGGGCACTAAACGCTACCCTCGGGTCGCGGCAGCCGGCGACTCCGCGTAAAATGCGCCCTTTGCCCGCATCCGGCGCACCCGCGCGATGAGCACCCTGCAATCCACGATCGAAGCCGCCTGGGAGCGACGCGCCGAGCTCACGCCGCAATCGGCTTCGCCTGAGGTGCGCGCCGCCGTCGAAGCCGCCATCGAGGGATTGGACGCGGGCCGTCTGCGCGTCGCGGAGAAGGTGGACGGCCGGTGGACGACGCATCAATGGCTCAAGAAGGCGGTGCTGCTGTCGTTCCGGCTTTCCGACAGCGTGCCCATCGGCCTCGCCACGCCGAATGCCCCTTTCCGATTCTACGACAAGGTTCCGACCAAATTCGCCCGGTTCGACGACAAGGCATTCGCGGACGCGGGCGTGCGCGTCGTCCCGCCCGCGGTCGCGCGGCGCGGTGCCTACATCGGGCGCAACGTCGTGCTCATGCCCTCGTACGTGAACATCGGCGCCTACGTCGACGAAGGCACGATGATCGACACCTGGGTGACCGTCGGCTCGTGCGCCCAGATCGGCAAGAACGTCCACCTCTCGGGCGGCGTGGGTATCGGCGGGGTACTTGAACCGCTGCAAGCCAACCCCACCATCATCGAGGATAACTGTTTCATCGGCGCGCGTTCCGAGGTGGTCGAAGGCGTGATCGTCGAGGAGAATTCGGTGCTAGGCATGGGCGTGTTCATCAGCCAGAGCACGAAAATCTTCGACCGCGCGACCGGCGCAGTGACTTACGGCCGCATCCCGGCCGGCTCGGTCGTCGTCTCGGGCAGCCTGCCCTCCGGCGAGAGCGGTTGTCACCTGTACTGTGCGGTGATCGTCAAGCAGGTCGACGCGAAGACTCGCGCGAAGACCGGGATCAACGAGCTGCTGCGCGCATGACAGGAACGGTAGCGCGTTGGGCGTTGAGTGTCAGACATGGAAGCGTTCACGCTCAACGCTGAAGACTGCACCTGAAGCCCGAACCCGAGACATGTCCGTATCGCTCAAGTCCGCCGAAGACGTCGCCAGCATGCGCGTCGCGGGTGTGCTCGCCGCCGAGGTCCTCGACTACATCACGCCGCACGTGACCGCCGGCGTGACTACCGGCGAGCTCGACCGGCTCTGCCACGCGTATATGGTCGAGGTTCAGGACACGATTCCGGCGCCGCTCAACTACGCGCCACCCGGCTACCAGCCCTACCCCGCATCGATCTGCACGTCGGTGAACCACGTCGTCTGCCACGGGATCCCCGGCGACAAGAAGCTCAAGCTCGGCGACATCGTCAACCTCGACATCACCGTCATCAAGGATGGCTTCCACGGCGACACCAGCCGCATGTTCTACGTCGGCGCGCCTCCGATCCTGGCGCGGCGACTGTGCGAGGTCACTTACGAGGCGATGTGGCGCGGCATTCGCGCCGTCAAGCCGGGAGCGCATCTGGGCGACATTGGCGCGACCATCCAGCGCCACGCGGAGAGCCACGGCTTCTCGGTGGTTCGCGAATTCTGCGGCCACGGGATCGGCCGGCAATTCCACGAAGAGCCGCAGGTGCTCCATTACGGTCGTGCCGGCACGGGCCTCAAGCTGCAGCCCGGGATGGTCTTTACCATCGAGCCGATGATCAACGCCGGGCGCGCGGCGATCCGCTGTCTCGCTGACGGCTGGACCGTCGTCACCGCCGATCACAGCCTGTCCGCGCAATGGGAGCACACGGTGCTCGTCACCGATACCGGCTACGAGGTATTGACGGTCTCGCCGGGCGCGCCGCCGCCCGTGACGAGCTGAGTTCACGGCCTTGAGCACCGTTCTCGCCTCCGTGCCAGACCGCAGCGCGAACGCGCCGGCCGCGCGCTGGAAGCAGGAGCTCGATGCCGGGCGCCGCGCGCTCGAGGCCGCGTACCGCGCGCACGGGCAGCCGCATCGGCTGCTCGTCGCCCAGGCGCGGCTGACCGATTGCGTGCTGCGCGGCTTGTGGGCGGAGACCGACCCACCGCCCGGCTGCGCACTGGTGGCGGTCGGCGGCTACGGCCGCGGTGAGTTGTTTCCTCATTCCGACGTCGACGTGGTGATCCTGCTGCCGCGACCGCTTGTCGATGAGAGCGGCCCCGGCGGCACGAGCGCCATCGAGCGCTTCATCGGCCTGATGTGGGACACCGGCCTCGAGGTCGGCCACAGCGTGCGCACGATCGAGGATTGCGAAGCCGAGATGACGGGCGACGCGGTCATCCGGACGAGCCTCCTCGAACGCCGGCTACTGGCGGGATCGCGTGCGCTATATGCGCGCTTCTGCCGGCGCTTCGACGCCACGCTCGACGTACGCGGGTTTTACGAGGCGAAGGTGCTGGAGCAGCAGCAGCGCCACCTCCGTCACCAGGATACCGCGTACAACCTCGAGCCGAACGTTAAGGAAAGTCCCGGCGGCAGGCGTGATCTGCAGACAATCCTGTGGATCGCGCGTGCCGCCGGCCTCGGCCACAGCTGGCGCGAGCTGGCCGCGCACGGCCTGATGACCCCGGCCGAAGCGCGCGATCTCGCGCGGCACGAGCGGCTGATCGACGACCTGCGCATCCGGCTGCACTATCTCGCCGGCCGGCGCGAGGATCGCCTGGTGTTCGACGTCCAGACCGCGCTCGCGCGCGAGCTGGGCCTGACCGACACCGCCACGCGGCGCGCGTCCGAGCAACTGATGCAGCGCTACTACCGCGCCGCCAAGTCGATCCGCCAGATCAACGTCATCCTGCTGCAGAACCTGCACGCGTACCTGTTCCCGGCGCAGGTCAGCGTGCAACCGCTCGACGCGGACTTCCAGGCGATCGACGAGCTGCTCGACGTGAGGGACGAGGAACTCTTCACCAAGCGGCCGGCCGCGATCCTCGAGGCTTTCCTGCTGCTGCAAGGGCATCCGGAGCTCAAGGGGATGTCGGCACCAACGCTGCGCGCGCTGTGGCGCAACCGCAGCCGCGTCGATGCGGCGTTCCGGCACGACCCGGCCAACCGGGCGCGGTTCCTCGAGATTCTGCGCCAGCCGCGCGGCATCACCCACGAGCTGCGCAGGATGAACCAGTACGAGATCCTCGGACGCTACCTGCCCGCGTTCGGTCGCATCGTCGGACAGATGCAGCACGATCTGTATCACGTCTACACCGTCGACGCGCACATCCTGATGGTGATCCGCAACCTGCGGCGCTTCACCGAGCCGCAGCACGCGCACGAGTACCCGCTGTGCTCGCGGCTGATCACCGACTTCGCGCGGCCTGAGGTGCTCTACCTCGCCGGGTTGTTCCACGACATCGCCAAGGGACGCGGCGGTGACCATTCGCGGCTCGGTTCCGCCGACGCGCGCCGTTTCTGCCGCCAGCACGGCGTAGCAGCGGAGGACACCCGCCTGGTCGGGTGGCTTGTCGAGCAGCACCTGACCCTGTCGATGACCGCGCAGAAGCAGGACATCAGCGATCCGGCGGTCGTCGCCGCGTTCGCGGCCAAGGTGAAGACCGAGCGGAGGCTTGCGGCGCTCTACCTGCTCACCGTCGCCGACATCCGCGGTACCAGCCCCAAGGTCTGGAACGCGTGGAAGGCGAAGTTGCTCGAGGAGCTATTCCATGCGGCGCAGCAGCGGCTCACCGGCGGATCGGCGACGCGTTCGCTCGACGACAGTCTCGAAGCGCGTCGCCGCGAGGCAGTGCGGCAACTGCGCCTGTACGCTGTTCCCGAGGAAGCCGAACAGGCGCTGTGGCGCAAGCTCGACAGCGTGTACTTCCAGCGCCACAGCGCGGACGAGATCGCTTGGCACGCACGCCAGCTCTATTTTCGCGTCGACGGCCAGGAGCCCATCGTCAGGGCGCGCCTGTCGCGCGGCGGCGCCGGGCTGCAGGTCATGCTCTACCTGCCCGACCAGAAGGCGCTGTTTGCGCGCATCTGCGGCTTTTTCGGGCGGGCGCGACTGTCGATCCTCGACGCAAAGATCCACACCACGCGCCACGGCTACGCGCTCGATACGTTCACTGTGCACGATCAGGCGAATCCTGACGCGGCGTATCGGGCGGCGATCAGCTACATCGAGTTCGAGCTCAAGCGCGCGCTCACCGAGGGCGGGCCGCTCGAGCCGCCGCCGGTCGGCCGTATGAGTCGGCATCTCAAGCACTTCCCGCTGACACCCGAGGTGCGGCTGTTCCCCGATGACAAGGGCACGCATTACATCCTGGAGCTCGTCGCCGGTGACAGGCCGGGGCTGCTGGCGCGGATCGCCTATACGCTTGCCGCCGCCAATGTCAACGTCGAGAGCGCCCGAATCAACACGCTGGGCGAGCGCGCCGAGGACGTGTTCCTCATCGACGGCGCGCGGCTGCACGACGAGGCCGCGCTGCTACGCCTGGAAACCGCGCTCTACGAGCAGCTGCGGCTTGGCTAGCGACGCGACGCTTGATCTTCCGGCTCACTCGTCGATCAGTTCCGCGTCGGGAAACAGTACGTCGGTGAAGCCCAGCAGCCGCAGGTCGCGCATCCGCATCGGGTAGAGGATGCCGTCCAGGTGGTCGGACTCGTGCTGCATGACGCGGGCGTGAAATCCCGACACCTCGCGCTGGATCGGACGGCCGTCCGGATCGAACCCCGTGTAGCGCAGTCGCGTGAAGCGCGGCACCTGTCCGCGCAGACCAGGTACCGAGAGGCAGCCTTCCCAGGCCTCCTCCATTTCGGTCGTCAGGGGCGTCAACACCGGGTTGGCCAGCTCGGTGTAAGGCACGGGCTCTGCGTCCGGATAGCGCTCATTGTGCTCGAAGCCGAAGATCACCACGCGCAGGCCAACGCCGATCTGCGGCGCCGCCAGACCGGCACCGTGCGCCGCGATCATCGTTTCGCGCATGTCCCCGATGAGCTGTTTCAATTCCGGCGTGCCGAAGCGCTCGACGGACTTCGAGCGCTCGAGCAGCCGCGGATCGCCCATCTTGAGGATCGGCCTGATCACGCTGCCTCCTTGATCGGGCGGAGCGAGCACGCTTTGTCGCGCGTCGGCAGCCGCCGCGATTCGCCTCGCGCGATCCCCGCGCTCTTCCCGCGCGGGGCCCCTCGCTGCGGGCTCACGCGGCTGCTCCCCGGACCACGTGGTCGATCAAAGTCTTCACCTTGTCCATGGCAGTTTCAAGCACCCCGGCAATCCGCTCGATCGACACCGCCTGCGCGCTCTCGCGGCGGCCTGCGGCGTGGTTGACGACCACCGCGATGGTCGCGTAAGGGATGCCCAGCTCGCGCGAAAGCGCGGCCTCCGGCATGCCGGTCATGCCGACGATGGTCGCGCCGTCACGCTCCATGCGGTCGATCTCCGCTGCGGTTTCGAGCCTCGGCCCAGAAACCGCTCCGTATATGCCGCCATCGTGGATCGGGATCAGGGCGGCGCTCGCTGCGGCGAGGCATTGCGTCCGCAACTCCGCACTGTACGGGTGCGTGAAGTCGACATGGATGACTTCGCGGTCGCCGCCGTCGAAGAAGGTTTGCTGCCGCCCGCTGGTGTAATCGATGAGCTGATGTGGCAGGACCAGGTCGCCCGGGGCGTAGGCTCCGGCGATCGCGCCGACGGACGCCACCGCGAGGATCGAGTCGACCCCGCGATGCTTCAGCGCCCACAGGTTGGCGCGGTAGTTGACCCGATGCGGCGGGATCGTGTGGCCGTGGCCATGGCGCGCCAGGAACGCCACGTCCCGGCCCGCGAGCTGGCCGTAGATCAGCGCGGACGACGGCTCCCCGTAGGGCGTGCGGACGACCTCGCGGTGGGCGATGGCGAGCGTCGACAGTCGGGTGAGCCCGCTGCCGCCGATGATGGCCAGCATGGAAGGTTCTGCGCAGGAATTGGATAAACGCACCCGGCCGTCGCGGAAAACCGCCCACGGAGCCGCCGTGCCAGTTGTTACTTTGCTTGAGCTTGGTTATTCTTGTCAATTCATGACATTGTCAAGCCGGTCGGCGGGCCCTGAGCAGCACAGCCCGCGGGCCGGCGGGGTGAGAACTGAGCGACATGTACCTCGACCGACTATTCAAGCTGATGGCGGAGAAGCAGGCTTCGGACCTGTTCATCTCCTGCGGTGCGCCGATCAACATCAAGATCAACGGCGTGGTGTCGGCTATTTCCACGCAGCCGATGGATGTGGAGACGGTCCGCCGCATCGCCTACGAGCTCATGACCAAGGATCAGGCGCGCGAGTTCGAGAACGAGATGGAGATGAATCTCTCGTACCTCGACCGCAGCGTCGGCAACTTCCGGATCAACATCTTCCGCCAGCGCGGGACGATCTCGCTGTGCGTCCGCTACGTCCGCAGCCACGTTCCACCGTTCGAGAACCTGAAGTTGCCTTCCGTACTGCTGAACCTCGTCATGGAGAGGCGCGGCCTGGTGCTCATCGCTGGCGCGACCGGTTGCGGCAAGTCGACCACGCTGGCGGCGATGATCGACTATCGCAACAACAACAAATCCGGCCACATCCTCACGCTCGAGGACCCGATCGAATACCTATTCGAGCACAAGCAATCGATCATCAACCAGCGCGAGATCGGGGTCGACACGCAAGGCTACAACAAGGCGCTTGGGAACGCGTTGCGCGAGGCGCCCGACCTGATCATGATCGGTGAGGTGCGCGACCGTGAGACGATGCAGCAGGCGCTGCTGCACACGTTGACCGGCCACCTATGCCTGTCCACGCTGCACGCGAACAACAGCTACCACGCGCTGTCGCGGATCATCAACATGTTCCCCTACGACGCGCGCTCGGGCCTGCTGTCCGACCTGTCGATCGGGCTGCGCGCGATCATTTCGCAGCGGCTGGTGCGCAACAAGGAAGGCGACCAGCAGCCCGCGGTCGAGATCCTGCTCAATACCTCGCTCATCGCCGACCTGATCAAGAACGGCGAGATCACGCAGATCAAGGAGGCGATGGAGCAGAGCCTCTATCCCGGGTCGCAGACCTTCGAGCAGGCGCTGTGCCGGCTTTACCTCGACGGCGTGATCGCCTACGACGAAGCGCTCGCCGCGTCGGACTCGCCGACCAACCTGGCGTGGCTGGTCAACCAGAACACGCCGACGGCGCGAATGGACTCGCCTGACGCGGGCGACGACACCGGGCGCCTGACGAGCCAGAGTTTCGCCAAGCTCGAGATCGATCCGGAATTCCTCAACCGCGACCACTGACGCCAACGCGCCTTCGGTTGCGACAACGATGGGTAGTAGCTCCGCGACGGCTACGCTCGATCTCGCGTGCGAGCTGATCGCGCGCCGCTCGCACACGCCCGACGACGCGGGCTGCCAGGAGATCCTCAAGGCGCGGCTCAGCCGCGCGGGCTTCCGCTGCGAGACGCTGGTGTCGAACGGCGTGACCAATCTCTGGGCGCGCCGCGGCGACGCGAGGCCCGCGGTATGCTTCGCCGGGCACACCGACGTCGTTCCGACCGGCCCGCTCGACGCCTGGACCTCCGACCCATTCGCGCCGACGATGCGCGACGGGTTCCTGTACGGGCGCGGCGCTGCCGACATGAAGTCCTCGCTCGCGGCGTTCGTCGTCGCCACCGAGCGCTTCGTCGGTGCGCAACCCAAGCACCCCGGCTCGATCGCGCTGCTGATCACATCCGACGAAGAAGGCCCCGCGACCGACGGTACGGTACGCGTCGTCGATCGCTTGAAGGCCGACGGCGCGACGCTCGACTACTGCATCGTCGGCGAGCCGTCATCGGTCGAGCGGCTGGGCGACATGATCAAGAACGGCCGCCGTGGCACGCTCTCGGGGACGCTCACCGTGCGCGGCGTTCAGGGCCATATCGCGTATCCGCATCTCGCGCGGAACCCGATCCACCTGGCCGCGCCGGCGATCGCGGAGCTCGCGGCGATGCGCTGGGACGAGGGCAACGAGTACTTCCCGCCGACCTCGTGGCAGGCGTCGAACATCCATGCCGGTACCGGCGCGACCAACGTCATCCCTGGAACGCTGGAGCTCGCGTTCAATTTCCGTTATTCGACCGCGAGCACGCGCGAAAGCCTCGCGGACCGGCTCGAGGCGGTGCTGCAGCGGCACGGGCTCGACTACGGACTCGAGTGGACCGCTTCGGGACGACCCTATCTCACGCCACGCGGGAGGCTGGTCGCCGTCGCCTCCGACGCGGCGCGCGAAATCTGCGGCGTCACCCCCGAGATCTCGTGCAGCGGCGGCACCTCCGACG
>JBGPYP010000408.1:0-2172 GCA_041493285.1 Casimicrobiaceae bacterium | reverse complement strand
TGTCGGAGTAGGCGACGATGGTCTCGGCGGCAAGCCGCAGCAGTTTCGCCGCCGTGTAGGTCGAGGGGCCGGCGTAGCGTTCGTCATGCTGCACTTCGATCGCCGCAGTGGGAAATCCCATCCACTTCACCTGGCCGCCGAAGAAGCGCAGCTGCTCCCGCATCTGGCGGAAGCTCGCGACCACCTTGCGCGAGACGATGCGGAAGTTCCCAGTCTGGCTGTCGTAATCGATGTCGGCGAGCCAGCTGAAGATCCGGTAGAACAGCCACGACGCGAGGCGCTTCGCCGCGCCGTCGGAGCGCCGGCCCCGGCGCGCGAGCACCACGTCGTAGCCCTCGCGTGCCCGGGCATAGAGCCGCGGGATCTCCTCGGGCCGGTCCTGCAGGTCGCAGTCCATCACCACCACCCAGTCGCCGTCGCAGTGGTCGAGCCCCGCGGTGATGCCGTAGTGCTGGCCGAAATTGCGGCTGAACTGGATGCCTTTCACCCGCGCGTCCCGGCGCGCGAGGCCCTGGATGATCTCCCACGAGCGGTCGCCCCCGCAGTCCTCGACCATGATGATCTCGAAATCCTGCGTGATGCCCGAGAGCGCGGCAACCAGCCTGCGGTAGAGCTCCTCGAGGCAGCTCTCGGCGCGGTAAACCGGCGTGACGACGGAGATATGGGCCATGGCCGCGGTTACAGACTCCTGCGCGAACTTGTAGGCCAGCACCAGCCGCGGCCATAAGGCCACGCAGTAAGCAATGCCGCGATACCAGTCTCGCCGACGCGGTATCCGGGAATACTGAAACGGGCTTTCAGCACCCCAAGCGCGGACCTGGGTATCACCGTTCACTCCCTTCGCTCAGGATTTTGCCGGCGCTGGAGTCGGCAAAATCCTTCGCGAACTGGATGCGGTACAGTTTGTCGTAGATTCCGCCGCGCTCCAACAGCTCGCGGTGAGTGCCGGTCTCGGCGATGCGGCCGCGGTCGAGCACCACGATGCGGTCCGCGTTCTCGACGGTGGACAGCCGGTGCGCGATGACGACGGTGGTGCGTCCGCGCATCAGCGCCTCGAGCGCCGCCTGCACGTGGCGTTCCGACTCGGTATCGAGGGCGGAAGTCGCCTCGTCGAGCACCAGCACCGGAGCGTTCTTCAGCAACGCGCGCGCGATCGCCAGCCGCTGGCGCTGCCCCCCGGAGAGCTTCACCCCGTTCTCGCCGATGAGGGTCGCGAGCCCCTGCGGCATCTCGCGGATGAATTCCATCGCGTGCGCCGCCTCGGCAGCCGCGACGATGTCCTTCTCCGCCGCGCCGTTCATCGCCCCGTAGGCGATGTTGGCCGCCACCGTGTCGTTGAACAGCACGACGTCCTGGCTGACCAGCGCGATGTTGGCGCGCAGGCTACCGAGGGTAAGCGTCTCGAGATCGTGTCCGTCGAGCAGCACGCGCCCGCCGGTCGGATGATAGAAGCGCGGAACCAGGTTGGCGAGCGTCGTCTTGCCTGCCCCCGAGGGGCCGACCAGCGCCACCGTCTGCCCGGGCGCGATGGCAAGCTCGATGCCCTCAAGCGCCGGCCGTTCCGGGTCGCCGTAGTGAAAGCCCACGTTCTCGAACCGGATCTCGCCGCGCGCGCGGCCGACGGTGCGCGTGCCGCGATCGGGCTCCGCCTCCTCGTCGATCAGCCTGAACACGCTCTCGGCGGCGGCGAGCCCTTTCTGCAGGTACTCGTTGATGTCGGTCACGCGCTTGAGCGGCGCCGTGAGGAGCAGCATCCCGGTGACGAAGGCCACGAACTCGCCCACCGAAAGCTGCGCGGCGCCTGTCTGCAGCATCGCGTACCAGATGATGATCGAGAGCGCGACCGCCGCGATCAACTGCACGACGGGCGCGCTTGCCGCGATCGCGGAGACCTGTTTCATCAAGTGCCGCCGCACGCGGTTCGCCTCCTGGTCGAAGCGCCGCTGCTCGTAATCCTGCCCCCCGAACAGTTTCACCACCTTGTGCCCGCCGATCGCCTCCTCGATCACTTGGGTGATGTAGCCCATCGCATCCTGGACTTCGCGGCTCGACCTGCGCAGTCGCACGCTCAACACGCGCACGACGCCGACGATCAGCGGCGCCATCGCCAGCGCGAACAGGGTGAGCTTCCAGTTGAGCCACATCAGGTACGCCAGCAGCCCCACGATCGCG
>JBGPYP010000071.1:0-10300 GCA_041493285.1 Casimicrobiaceae bacterium | reverse complement strand
TAAGTTAGCCTGATTCGCCACCGGGTATCGCGCATGTCACATCGCTTTTCCACCCCACCCCGCACCTTGCCGCGTCGCGGCCGAGCCCCGAGCAAGCCCGGCGCGCCGACCGGTCAGGTGCAGAGCCTGACGCGCGGGTTGTCCATTCTGGAGGCGCTGGCCAAAAGCGGCAGCGGCCTGACGCTGACCGACGTCGCGCGGCGCGTGCAGCTGCCGCCGTCGACCACGCATCGCCTGTTGGCGACGCTGGAGAAGATGGGCTACGTCTACCAGGCCGGCGATCTGGGCCTGTGGTACGTCGGCCTGCAGGCATTCACCGTCGGCACCACGTTCCTCGCTAACCGTGACTTCGTCGCGGAGAGCCACGCCTACATGCACCGCCTGATGGAACAGGCGGGCGAGACGGCGAACCTGGCGATCCTCGACGGCACCGAGGCGGTGTTCGTCGCCCAGGTCCAGTGCCACGAAATGATGCGCACGCTGGTCAAGCTCGGCAGCCGCGTGCCGCTGCACGCGTCAGGCGTCGGCAAGGCGTTATTCGCCGCGCTGCCCGACGCGCAGGTCGACGCGATCCTCAAGGTGAAGGGCCTGCCGCGCATTACCGAAAATACGATCGTCGCGATGGAGACGATGTGGGCGGCGCTGCGCGTGATTCGCCAGCGCGGCTATTCGTTCGACGACGAGGAACACGCGCGGTCGACGCGCTGCGTGGGCGCGGCCATCTACGACGAGCATGCCGAGCCGCTGGGCGCGATCTCGATCGCCGGGCCCTCCTCGCGCCTCGCCGACGAGCGCATCCGGCACCTCGGACCGGTCGTCGCGCACGTCGGCGAGGAGCTCACGCGGCATCTCGGCGGACGCTGGCCGCATCCGTATTGAAGTATTGAAAATTGCGGCCGCGTCACGACCGCCGGCGCGCGCGGCGTTTGTCCGGCTATGACGACTCGGGCGCCGATTCGGACGTCATCGGCGGCAGCAGCGGAAACCAGAGCATGCGGATCAGTCCCGAGCGCACCGCCGCTTCGAGCATTTGACGATGTTGGGCGAACGGGAATTTCTGGAAGCGCTCGGCCAGTGCGCCGGCGCTGAACGCCGCGCGGCTGTCGGCCATCCAACGGAACACGGCCGCCGCTTCGGGCGCAACTTCCATCCGCGTCGACGTGCGCTCACCGTAATTCGGATCCGAGATCATGACGCGAACGACCTCGTGGGCATACCCGCGCGCGGCCGAGGCCGCCTCGACCTCGAGGCGTGAATGCGGCGTCTTCTGGAAGCGCGATTCGAGCGATATTGCCGCCAGGCGTTGCTCAGGCAAGCGCAGTCCGGCCAGCACGTCCGCGGCCCGCAGTCCCTCGCAATCTTGCGGCAACCGCGCAAGCAGATGCGAGAGTCGCGTCGCCACCGCGTCGCGGGCCGCGCTGTCACTCCAGCCGCCGTAAAGAGGGCGGCGCCATTCGGGATTCTGGACCAGCAGCAGCTGCAGCTGCTCGAGGACGCAATCGGCCGCGGACGGGAGATAAAGCCCGATGCTGACCGAGAGCGAATCGCCGCCGGACTCGGTGGCGTGCCAGGTGCCGCGCGGCAGGAACAGCACCGAACCGGGCTGCATCTCGACGGTGGTGAAATCGGCGCTGGCCGGGTCGGGGAAACCGCCCGGGACCTGCGGATACAGGAAGTCGAAGGGCTCGGTGTCGGGCACGAATTGCGTCCCGCAGGGATAGCGTAGCTCGCAGACCGGCGCGATGCGAAAGCGCTTCGTTCCCTTGAGCTGAATCGAGAGCAGATCCTGCGCGTCGAAATGGACCGATAGACCGTCGACCAATGGCGAGCAGAACACGCTCGCGCGCGCAGAGCCCCTGGCCACGCCCAGCTCCGCCTCGAGTCGGCGTAGATCGGGAGCGGTCGCCGCGACGAAGGGCGCGATGTCCTCGAACTGGACGGTCAGCCCCATTCGGTAGAGCGACGCCGCGTGCACCTGGTCGATGGCGAGCATTTTCTGGTACCTGCGTCCGCTGGTGAAGCGCAGCGTGCCGCGATAGACGCGGGAGAGGGTTTCGACGCTGGCGAGCTCCGGCGCGCGCAGGAACGCCGGCAGCCGCGCCGGATCGCCGTGCGCGACAAAAGGCTTGTCGGGCCAGTAGTCGCGCAAGAACTCTGCCGCGGAATGGGGCGCGGTCAGCGCGCCCAGCGTCGAAACGTCCGCGTCCGCCATGAAATCCTCCCCTAATGTTCCGCCCGTCACGCGTCGCGCGATGCGCTGCCGGTAGCCTTGGGCCGACAAC
Source organism: Casimicrobiaceae bacterium (assembly GCA_041493285.1). GTDB lineage: Bacteria > Pseudomonadota > Gammaproteobacteria > Burkholderiales > Casimicrobiaceae > PALSA-1003. The sequence goes on along the minus strand of JBGPYP010000071.1, from coordinate 8,018 downwards.
TCTACGCCCGGTCGCCGTGCACGTCTCGGTCGCCACCCGGGCTGCGGAGATCCTGCGGCGCCACCGCGCGACGCGCCATGCGTGAGGAGCGCAACGCGAGAATCGGCTGTGGGCCGGGTCGCCAGCGGGAAAGCAGAACGTCAGCGGCGGCCGGATCGTTGCACACCAGCACCATGTCGCATCCCGCCGTGCATGCTGCTTCGGCGCGTGCGACGATGTCACCCGCGCTGTACGCGCCCGCCATCGACAGGTCATCGCTAAAGATGAGCCCGTCGAAACCGAGCCTGCCGCGCAGCACGTCCTGCAGCCAGATCTGCGAGAAGCCGGCCGGCAGAGCGTCGACCGCGGGGTAGATCACGTGCGCAGGCATGATGGCTTCGATGCCCTGCTGCACCAGCACACCGAACGGGATGAGGTCGTCCCGCTCGAGCATCGCCAGCGGCCGGTCGTCCACGGGGATTTCCGTGTGCGAATCCGCCAGGACGTAGCCGTGTCCGGGGAAGTGCTTCCCGACCGCGGCCATGCCGCCGGCGCTCAAGGCCCGCCGCAGCGCGTCGGCAAGATGCGCAACCGCGTTCGGATTGCGGTGAAAGGCGCGGTCACCGATGACGGCGCTGCGCGCGTAGTCGAGATCGAGCACGGGAGTGAAGCTGAAGTCGACTCCGTGCGCCGTCAATTCGCCAACGATGCACGAGCCGATCCGCTCGGCCTCTTCCGCCGCCGCCGCCGCGTCGCGATCCCAGCGTTCCCCGAGCGCGCGCAACGGCGGCAGCACGGAAAAACCGTCGCGAAAGCGCTGCACGCGCCCGCCCTCGTGATCGACGCCGATGAGCGGCGGCGGCTCGCGCAAGGCGCGAATCGCCGCCGTCAGCGCCTTGAGCTGCGCCGGCGCGGCGTAGTTGCGCGCGAACAGGATCACGCCGCCGACCAGCGGGTGGCTGATGCGCTCGCGATCCTCGGGGGAGAGTTCGAGCCCCGCGATGTCGAGCATCACCGGGCCGCGCGGAACCGCCAGGGTCAAGCCCTTCCCCCCTCGCCTTTCGGGCTTCCGCCGGCGCCGGCCGCCTCGCGCAGCAGGCCTTTCATTTCCCGCACCGCCTTTCGCAAGCCGACGAACACGGCGCGGCTGACGATCGCGTGGCCGATGTGCAGCTCGCGCACGCCGGGCAACGCGGCGATCGGCTGCACGTTGAAATAGTTGAGCGCGTGGCCGGCGTTGAAGCGCATGCCGTGCGCGAGCACTATCGCACCGGCCTCCCGGATCTTCTTCAACTCGGCGATGACCGCCGCGCTTTGCGGGTCGCGCCCCAGGGCGTGAAACGCGTGCGCGTAAGGCCCGGTGTGGATCTCGCAAACCTTCGCGCCGATCCTCGCCGCGGCGTCGACCTGCCGCGCTTCGGGGTCGATGAACACGCTGGTGACGATGCCGGCGTCGGAGAGCTTCGCCACGACCTTTTTCAACCGCGCTTGCTGGCCCGCGACGTCGAGACCGCCTTCGGTCGTGATCTCCTCCCGGCCCTCCGGAACGAGCATCGCCATCTCAGGCTTCAAGTTACAGGCGATGCCGACCATTTCGTCGGTGGGGGCCATTTCCAGGTTGAGCTTGATGTGCACCAGTTCGCGCAGCCGCCGCACGTCCTGATCCTGGATGTGGCGCCGGTCCTCGCGCAGATGCACGGTGATGCCGTCGGCGCCGCCCAAGTGCGCCTCGACGGCCGCCCAGACCGGATCCGGCTCGTAGGTGCGTCGCGCCTGGCGCAGCGTGGCGACGTGGTCGATGTTGACGCCGAGCTCAATCATGATCGGTATTCTCGCCGTCGGCGCCGTTGTCTTCGCCTTCCAGGGCTTGCAGATCGCGCACGACGCGGCGGCTCACGATCGCGCGCTGCTCCAGGTAGTGGTCCAGCACCTCGCGCATGAGCCGCTTGGCTTCCGCCGCCGCTTCCGGCGCGCTGTAGTCGTGCCGGGCCAGCGCCAGCAGCGTCGCACCGCGGATCTGCGGATAGCGCCGCCCTGGCTCCGCGACCGTCGTGCGGGGCCCGAGGTCGAACGCGTAATAGTACCGCTCCGCGGGATCGACCGGTCGTCCGGTGTCGGCCTCGCGCGTCAGCGGCAGCGCGTAACCGAGCTCGGCCAACAGCTTCACCTCGAACTGGCGCAGCACGGGCGCCTGTTCGGCGCCGTCTGCGAGCCGCGCGAGCGCGGATTCGTACTCGGCGAACAGTCGCGGATGCGGATCCTCGCGTGGCAGAAGCTTCAACAGCAACTCGTTCAGATAGAAGCCGCACAGCAGCGCCGACCCGCCCACCAACGGCAAGCCGCCGCGCCATTCGGCTTTGACGAGCGTCTTCAACTCACCCGCGCCGGCCCAGGAGAGCGTCAGCGGCTGGAAGGCCTGCAATACGCCGCGCAGCTCGGAGCGGGCGCGGCGCGCCCCGCGCGCGACCATCGCCACGCGACCGTACGCGGCCGAGAGCGCCTCGACGATGACGCTCGTCTCCCGATAGGGATAGGTGTGCAGCACGAACGCCGGCTGGTCGTCGCGCCGCTCGCGTGGTTGTCTCATCTAGGCGACCGTCTCATGCCTCTCAGTAGCCAAGGCGCGTCAGCATGCGCTCGTCGTCCGCCCAGCCCGGCTTGACGCGGACCCAGACCTCGAGGAACACCTTGCCGCCGAACAGGCGCTCCATCTCGCCGCGTGCCGCCGTGGCGATCGCTTTCATGCGCGCACCGCCTTCGCCCAGCAAGATCGCCCGCTGGTTCGCCTTGTCGACGTACACGGTGGCGTGGATCCGGCGCAGATCGCCTTCCTGCGTGAACGTATCGATCGCGACTGCGGCCGCGTACGGCACCTCGTCGCCGAGCTGGCGGAAGATTTTCTCGCGCAGGAACTCCGCCGCGAGAAAACGCTCGTCGCGATCGGTCAGCTCGTCGGCGGGAAAAAGCGGCGGTCCCAGCGGCAGGCACTTCGCGATCTCGACGGTCAGTCGATCGAGCTGAGTCGACTTTTCGGCGCTGATCGGTACGATCGCGGCAAACCCGCGCGCGGCGGCGATCTCGGCAAGCAGCGGCAGCAGGCGCGCCTTGTCGGCGATGCGGTCGATCTTGTTGACGGCGGCGATGACCGGAACATCGTCCGGCAGCAGCGCGAGCACGTCGCGATCGGCGGCGGTGAGCTTGCCCGCCTCGACCACCACCACGATCGCGTCGACGCCGGCAAGACTCTCGCGCACCGCGCGATTCATTCGCTCGTTCAACCGCGAGCGGTGCCGGGTCTGGAACCCCGGAGTGTCGACGAAGATGAACTGCGCCGCGGGCGTCGTCAGGATACCGCGGACGCGCCGGCGCGTGGTCTGCGGCCGCCTGGAGGTAATCGCAACCCGCGCCCCGACCAGCGCGTTGACCAGCGTCGACTTGCCGACGCTCGGTCGCCCAATGACCGCGACCTGACCGCAGCGGAACTCGCCCGTGGCGGCGCACTCAAGCCTGTGTTGCTTGTGTCGCCTGGTCATACGCGCGTACGGCGGCGGCCTGCTCGGCGGCACGGCGGCTGGCACCGGTGCCGGTCGCGGCAACGTCGAACGCCGCGATGCGGCAGACGACCTCGAAAGTCTGCAAGTGCGCCTCGCCATGGATCTGGACGATCGCGTACTCCGGCACCGGCAGGCGCCGCGCCTGCAGCCACTCCTGCAGCCGCGTTTTCGGGTCCTTGGCGATCGCGTCGGTATCGGCCCCCGATATGTCGGCGGCGTACACGCGCTCGATCGCGGCGTACACGTCGCCGAATCCGCCATCGAGGAAGATCGCGCCGAAGACCGCTTCGAGCGCGTCGGCCAGAATCGACGGGCGCGTCGCTCCACCGCTTTTCATCTCGCCCTCGCCCAGCCGGATCGACGCGCCAAGATCGAGCGCTGCGGCGTGCCGGTACAGCGTGTCCCGGTTGACGAGGCTCGCCCGCATCCGCGACAGGTCGCCCTCCGGCAGCTGCGGAAAACGTTCATAGAGCATCAGCGCGATCGCGCAGTTGAGCACGCTGTCGCCGATGAATTCGAGACGTTCGTTGTGCTCAGCGGCGAAGCTGCGGTGCGTGAGCGCCTGGCGCAGCAGCTCCGGGCGGCGGAAGGCGTGTCCGAGGACCGCGGCAGGTGCGTCGGCTGGCATCTCAGGAACCTCTGAGTGAGTCCCACATGAGCCGCGTTGCTGGCGCAATGGCTCCAGATGCTAGGCCTCAGTTGCCAACTGCGGGCGCAGCGAATAGTTCATCCTCTTCGCCAGCCGCGCAATAACGCAGATGAGACCATTGCGCCGAAACCCGAAGGGGTGGTGCTCATTGGCCACTGAGCGGGCGATCTGCCGTCGCGCCGCTCGTCCATGGAGCCTGCCATGGGCTTCGCGCATCTCCTCCCGGAAAGCCTCCGTCGCGGCCACGCGGGGCTCACTCAGAGGCTCCCTACTTGCTCGCCGACGCCTGGAAGTCGAGCAGGATACTGACGTTGCCGACGAGGGGGAGCGTCTTGGTCCAGGTCGCCGACGCGACCAGCGTGTTGCCATCCTTGACGAGGTCGACGTCGCTGCCCCTAACCGAGTCGATGTAGTCCGCGCTGGCTTTCAGATCGAAATCCCTGCGGAACTCGGCCAGCGTCATGCCGTCCCGGGCGTTGGTCAGAGTCTGCCTCAGCGTCTTCTCGACCGAGAAATACTCGATGTACGACGGCAGCACGCGAAAACCGATCATCGCGACCGTCAGCACCACCGCGGCGACGAAGATGAAGCCGATGATGGTGATGCCGGATTGCCTGTCTCGACTGCGCATGGTCCCTCCCGTCAACGGATACCAGTGCCGATTCGCTTGAATGCAACGCTGCTGATGTCGTCCCAGTTGAACCAGATGAAGATCGCCTTGCCGCGAATGTGGTCGTCCGGAACGAAGCCCCAGTAGCGGCTGTCGTCGCTGTTGTCGCGGTTATCGCCCATCATCAGATAGCTGCCGGCGGGCACCTTGCAGCTGAACCCGCGATCATTGTAAGCGCAGTTCTCCTTCCCGGGGAACGACCGCACGTTGAGCGGATACACCGGCTGCGCGGCCGGGTTCTCGGCGATCGTGTACTCTTTTCCGCCCGCGCGCTCGGAGAGGCGCTCGGTGGAAACGTACGTCAACCCTTCGAGATAGCCATAGCTGCCGTCGGTCGTTTGCGGCAGCGGCACGCCGTTGACGGTCAGCTTCTTGTCCTGATACACGACCTGATCGCCAGGCAAGCCGATGACGCGCTTGATGAAGTCCTGCGATGGGTTGATCGGATAGCGGAAGACGATCACGTCGCCGTGTTGCGGCTCGCCGGTCGCGATGATCTTCTTCTCGATGATCGGAAGGCGGATGCCATAGGCGAACTTGTTGACCAGGATGAAGTCGCCTACCTCGAGCGTCGGCCGCATCGACGAGCTGGGAATCTTGAACGGTTCCGCCACGAACGAGCGCAACAGAAACACGATCAGCAGGACCGGGAAGAAGCTCTTCGGATATTCGATCCACCAGGGCTCGGGCGCGTCCGCGCTGCGCCGTCCGGCGAAGAACCAGCGGTCCGCGAGCGCGATCGCGCCGGTCAGGACGGTGAGCACGAACAGGATCAGTGCGAAGTTCATCGAGGGAGTGGCGCAGGGTTGGGGGCAGGAAGACGCGGGCGTGGCTTACTGCCGTATCGGATACGAATACGCGCGGTGCGATGCTGCGGTTCGTCGCGCCCGATCGGCATTCCGTCGCAAAGACGTCGCGCCAAGCGAGTCACTTTTCGCCCACCTGCAGGATGGCGAGGAAGGCTTCCTGCGGGATTTCGACGCTGCCAACCGCTTTCATGCGCTTCTTGCCGGCCTTCTGCTTCTCGAGCAGCTTGCGCTTGCGCGTGACGTCGCCGCCATAGCACTTGGCGAGCACATTCTTGCGCAGCGCCTTGACCGTCTCGCGGGCGATGATCTGCGCACCGATCGCCGCCTGGATCGCGACGTCGAACATCTGCCGTGGGATGAGTTTGCGCATCTTGGCGACGACTTCGCGGCCGCGGAACTGTGCGTGTGCGCGATGCACCATGACCGACAACGCGTCGACGCGCTCGGCGTTGATCAGGATGTCGAGCTTGACGACGTCGGCAGCGCGAAACTCGTTGAACTCGTAGTCGAGCGACGCGTAGCCACGCGACACCGACTTCAGTCGGTCGAAGAAGTCCATGACGACCTCGGCCAGCGGGAGTTCGTAGGTGAGCATGACCTGGCGGCCGACGTACTGCATGTTCTTCTGGACGCCGCGCTTTTCGGTGCACAGCGTCAGTACAGGACCCACGTAGTCCTGCGGCACCAGGATCGTCGTGGTGATGATCGGCTCGCGGATCTCCTCGACGCGCGACAGGTCCGGCAGCTTCGCCGGATTCTCGATCTCGACGGTCGTGCCGTCGCGCAGCAGCAACTGATACACGACGGTGGGCGCGGTCGTCACCAGCTCCATGTTGTATTCGCGCTCGAGCCGCTCCTGCACGATGTCCATGTGCAACAAACCGAGGAAACCGCACCGGAAGCCGAAGCCCAACGCCTGCGAGACCTCGGGCTCGTAGTGCAGCGACGCGTCGTTGAGCTGCAATTTCTCCAGCGCGTCGCGCAGCGCTTCGTACTGGTTGGCCTCGACCGGATACAAGCCGGCGAAGACCTGCGGCTTGACCTCCTTGAACCCGGGTAGCGGCGCGTCCGCCCGGCGCGCGACGTGCGTCACGGTGTCCCCGACGCGCGCCGCCTTGAGCTCTTTGATCCCGGCGATGACGAACCCGACGTCGCCCGCGGCCAGCTCGTCGCGCGCGACCGACTTCGGCGTGAACACCCCCACCTGCTCGCAGTTGGATGCCGCGGCGCTCGCCATCAGCAGGATCCGGTCCCTGGGCTTGAGCGTCCCCTGCATCACCCGCACCAGCATCACCACGCCGACATAGTTGTCGAACCAGGAGTCGATGACCAGCGCCTGCAGCGGCGCGGCAGGATCGCCTTGCGGCGGCGGAATGCGCGCGATCACCGCCTCGAGCACGTCATCCACGCCCTCGCCGGTCTTGGCGCTCACCCGGACCGCGTTGCTCGCGTCGATGCCGATGATGTCCTCGATCTCGGCCATGACGCGCTCGGGCTCCGCCACGGGCAGGTCGATCTTGTTGAGCACCGGCACAACCTCGACGCCCTGCTCGAGGGCGGCGTAGCAATTCGCGACCGTCTGCGCCTCGACGCCTTGCGAGGCGTCGACCACGAGAAGCGCGCCTTCGCAGGCGGCGAGCGAGCGCGAGACTTCGTAGGCGAAATCGACGTGACCCGGCGTATCGATCAGATGCAGGCTGTAGACACGGCCGTCGCGCGCAGTGTACGAAAGTGCCGCGGTCTGTGCCTTGATCGTGATGCCACGCTCGCGCTCCAGATCCATCGAGTCGAGTACCTGCTCGCCCATCTCGCGCTCCGCCAGCCCACCGCAGCGCTGAATGAAGCGGTCGGCCAGCGTGGATTTCCCGTGGTCGATGTGCGCGATGATCGAAAAGTTGCGTACGTTCTGCATGAAAACGCGAAGGGCACCCCACCGGTGCCCTCGGATGCTCCTGGCTGCCTCTGGTTGAACCGCGGCCGGGCGGCGGCCGCCTGCCGCGGCGGATGGCGGAATATCTTGAATCGACGCGAATTTTAGCCGAAATCCGCCTGCGGCGCGAACGCCGATTGGCGCCCTCGCAGACTTGGCGCAAAATGCAGCCTACCCGCACGGATCGATGCCCGCGGCTGCAGCCTGCCTCGGGACGAGGACCGGAACCAATAATCGCGGGCTAGGGGCCGGCGTCAGCCGGATCGGCACGCGACCGCACAGGTCGCTGCTGCAAAGCTCGAGGAGAAGCCAAAATGTCGCTGAAACAGATTGCCGTGATCTTCGGTATCGTGTTTGTCGTCGTCGGTGCGCTGGGGTGGGTTCCCGCGGTCAACCCCGGCGGGAAGTTGCTCGGCATCTTCGACGT
>JBGPYP010000410.1:0-2151 GCA_041493285.1 Casimicrobiaceae bacterium | reverse complement strand
CGCCAGCAGCGCCTGGCCCATCGTCCGTGCACCCAGGTTCCGCACTCTGTCAAAAAAAACGGGCAGCTGGAAGAGCAGAGGGTACATCGCCATGTTCTGCAGCGCGATGATCGTGCCACCGCCGAAGAACGCCCCTCGTTTGAGCAACGAGAAATCGACCACCGGCGACGCGGCGCGCCGTTCCCAGAATGGAAAAAGGACGAGCAGCGCGGCGCCGCCCCCTCCGAGCCACCACGCGGTGCCTCCGGACATCCGCAGCGCGACGATGGCCAGCGTCAGGCCGCAGGCGAGCAGTGCGCTGCCCGGCCAGTCGAAAGAAGGGCGGTCACCCGCCGGGCGCGCCTTGCTGTACATGCCGCGCGACATCAGCACCAGCAGCATCGAGACGCCGATGACGGGCAGGTTGGCCGCGAACACCGCGCGCCATCCGAATCGCTCGGTCAGTTCGCCGCCGGCCAGCGGGCCGATGGCCGCCGCCAGCCCCATGCACGCGCCAAAGAGTCCGAACGCCCGCGCGCGCTTCTCGGCCGTCGACTGATTGCGCAAGATCGCCATCGTCGCCGGCACGGTGGCGGCGCCGCCCGATGCCATCAAGATGCGCGCCGCGCCGAGCGCATGCACTTCGCCCGCCAGCAGCCCGAGCACGCCGCCCATCGCCACGAGCGACAGGCCCACGACGAGCGCGCGGCCGTGGCCGATGAGGTCGCCCAGCTTGCCGCCCGGGCTCTGGAGCGCGATGCTCGTGATGAGGTAGCTCGACACGAGCCACGGCGTGAGGTCCGAGACGTCCGCGCCGATGTCGTGTCCGATGCTGGGCAGCGCGACGGCGATCATCGTGCTGCCGAGCGGGGCGAGCGAGGCCGCGAGCAGCATGCCCGCGAGCGCCGACAGCGGCAGGCCTTCCTCTTGTTGATCGATCGCGGGCGCGCTCACCGGTTGCGCGTCATGGCCCGGCACTGCAGCAGATAGAGGGTGCCGTCGGCGAAGGCCCACTCGAGATCCAGCCCTTTGCCGAAGAAGGATTCGCACCGCATGGCCAGGTCGTGCAGGTTGGCCAGCATTTCGTCGCTCAGGCAGAAGGCGGTCACGAGCTCGTCGGCGACCGCTTCTTCAACCGTGCCGCCTTCGGGGGCGCCGCGCAGCGCGATGTCTTTTTCGCCGACCGTGCGCCGCAGCACGCGGCCCTGTTCGTCGAGCGCGTAGTTGTCCGGCACAACGAGGCCGGCGACGACGGCTTCGCCGAGGCCCCAGGACGCCTCGATAACGCGCTCGTCGGATCCGTTCAGCGAATTCTTCGTGAACATCACGCCCGCGCAGTCCGGTTCGATCATGCGCTGCACGACGACGCCGACGCGCGGCGTCTCGTCCATGCCGAGCGTGCGCCGGTAGGCGCGGGCCGAATCCGTGTGCGCGGACTCCCGTACCTTGAGGACCGCGTCGGCCACGTGATCTTCGTGGCGCACGTTGAGGATCGTCACATGCTGCCCGGCGAAGCTGGCGCCTTCCGAGTCCTCGCCGATGGCCGACGAGCGCACGGCGCAGGGCCCGCCCAGTCCTTTGAACTCGATGCGCAGGTGCTTCAAGGCCTCCGTGTGTCCGTCGAACACCGCCTCGACGTGCGTCGTGCCGAGCGCGAAACCCGGCGGAACCGGCAGGCCCGCGCGAAGCGAGCGCGCAAGCGACGCGGCTTTCCCGCCGAAGTGCGATTCATCGAGCGCGTGGGCGAGCGGTACGGGTTTCACCGGCCGGCCTCCACCAACTCGACCACGCCTTTGTCGCCGTTGACGCGCACGCGCGCGCCGTCGGCGAACATCGTCGTCGCCTCGCGCGTGCCCACGACGGCCGGGATGCCGTATTCGCGGGCGACAATCGCGGCGTGCGAGAGCTGGCCGCCGCGATCGGTCACGATGGCGCCGAGCAGCGGCAGGACCACGTTGAAGGCCGGGCCCGTGTTGCGCGTGACGAGCACGTCGCCCTGCTGCAGCCGGTTGAAATCCTCAGGGCCGTTGACGATTCGGGCCGGGCCCTCGTAGATGCCCGGATGCACCGGGAGGCCCACAACGCTCCTGGGTGGCGCCTTCTGCACCGGGACGTTGAAGATCTCGCGGATGACGGTGTCGATGGCCCGCGCGTTGGCTTGCGCCTTCTTCG
>JBGPYP010000252.1:0-4042 GCA_041493285.1 Casimicrobiaceae bacterium | reverse complement strand
TCGGACGAAGCGAGGGCTGGCGACGCGCTGCGATCGCTCGCGCTCGACAAGATTCGCGCTGGCCGCCATCAGCCGCGAACGCGGATGGACGAGGTTTCGCTCAGCGAGCTGGCGGATTCGATTCGCGTCCAGGGCGTCATGCAACCCATCCTGGTGCGGCCGATCGACGGCGGCGGTTATGAAATCGTCGCCGGCGAGCGGCGCTGGCTCGCCGCCCGCCGCGCGGGACTCGCCGAAATTCCGGCGCTCGTGCGCGTCGTGCCCGATCAGGCCGCATTGGCGCTGGCGCTGATCGAAAACATTCAGCGCGAGGACTTAAACCCGCTCGAGGAAGCGCAAGGCATCAAGCGCCTGATCGACGAGTTCGGGCTCACCCACGAAGCCGCGGCGCAAGCGGTCGGTCGCTCGCGGAGCGCCGTGACCAATCTCCTGCGTCTGACCCAACTCGCGCCGCCGGTACAGGCGCTCCTGCTCGCCGGGAAGCTCGACATGGGGCACGCGCGGGCGCTGCTGGCACTTCCCGTCGCGCAGCAGGCCAGTGCCGCGGCGAAAGTCCTCGACGAAGGCTTATCGGTGCGCGACGCGGAGCGGCTGGTGCAGACAACGCTGCATCCGTCGCCGCGGAAGACCAGGCGCGCTCCCGCACGGCGCGTCGACGGTGACGTGGCCCGATTGGAGACCGAGCTTGCCGAAGCGCTCGGCGCGCCGGTGCGTATCGAGCCGACGCGAAAAGGTGCCGGGCGGATCGTCATCCGCTACTCGAGTCTCGATCAGCTCGACGGGATCCTGACCAAACTGCGGCGCCGGGGATAAAAAAACGGCGGCTTGCGCCGCCGTTTTGCCGGGGCATCGCTTGCTCAGCCGAGCTGCTGCAGGATCGTCTCCGCGCCGGAGATCTCGTACTTGCCTGGTGCCTCTATGTTGAGTTTCTTCACCACACCGTCTTCGATCAGCGCCGAAAAGCGCTGGCAGCGTACGCCTAAGCCCCGCGCCACGAGATCGAGTTCGAGGCCCAGCGCCTTGGTATACGTTCCGCTGCCGTCGCCCATCATGCGCACCTTGCCGCCGGTCTTCTGATCCTTCGCCCATGCGCCCATGACGAAGGCGTCGTTGACCGACATGCAGAGAACGTCGTCCACGCCCTTGGCCTTGAGTTCCGCGTAGTTCGCGACGTAGCTCGGCACATGCTTGGCGGAGCAGGTCGGCGTGAAAGCGCCGGGCAGGCCGAAGAGCACGATCTTCTTGCCGCGCGTGAGATCGTCGACCTTGAATTCGTTGGGCCCGAGCGTGCAGCCCGCAGTCTCGACTTCGATGTACTCGCTCAAGGCGCCGGCGGGGATCCGGTCGCCAACTTTGATCGTCATAGGTTCTCCTTGTTACGGAGCGCGCGCCGATTGGCGCCGCGCAGCCGATCGACCAAAGATTGTAACGGAAATTGCGCATGCGCCGGCGCAGTACGCGATCACCGCGGGCGCGTGCACCCATCTTGTCGGCGCCGGTGCGAAGGCGTAACTTCTGCAGTCCGGCGCCGGGAGGACGAAACCAGGGGAACAACATGGTGAATGCGAAGAGCGCAAAGAGCGATGGCGCAACGCTGCTCGTTGCGACCAGGAAAGGCCTGTGGCAATTGAAGAGCGACGCGACGCGCCGCAGCTGGCGTCTCGCGGGCCCGCAGTTTCTCGGACACATCGTCCACCATTGCGTTGCGGACGCTCGCGACGGCAAGACGATGCTGGCCGCAGCGCGCACGGGCCATCTCGGCCCGACGGTCTTCCGCTCGACCGACCGCGGGCGTACGTGGCATGAGGCCAAGCAGCCGCCCGCATTTCGCGAGGGCGGGGGCCGCGTCGTCGACCACACGTTCTGGCTGACACCGGGGCACACGTCGGCACCGGGCGTCTGGTACGCGGGGACCTCGCCGCAGGGACTGTTCCGTTCCGACGACAGCGGCGCGACCTGGCGCGGCGTCGACGGCTTCAACGAGCACCCGTCGCGCAAGGCCTGGTGCGGAGGCGATCAGGACGGCACACCCGACGGCGCGAAGCTGCATTCGGTGCTGATCGATCCGCGCGATCCCAAGCATATGTACATCGGCATGTCCAGTGGCGGGGTCTTCGAATCGTCCGACGGCGGCTCCGATTGGCGACCGCTCAATCGCGGCGTGCGCGCGGATTTCCTGCCCGATCCGGACCCGGAGTACGGGCACGACCCGCATTGCGTGCGCCTTCACCCCGCGCTCCCCGACCGCCTCTATCAACAGAACCACTGCGGCATCTATCGCCTCGACCGCCCGGCCGAGCGCTGGCAGGACATCGGCGCCACGATGCCCAAGAGCGTCGGCTCGATCGGCTTCCCGATGGTCGTGCATCCGCGCGACCCCGACACGATCTGGGTGTTTCCGATGGACGGCTCCAAGGTGTGGCCGCGCGTCTCCCCGGGCGGCAAGCCCGCAGTCTATCGCTCGGTCAACGGTGGCAAGACCTGGCAGCGTCATGGGCGCGGCCTGCCCGCGACGCAGGCGTGGCTTACCGTCAAGCGGCAGGCCATGACCGCAGACGCGGGCGACCCGGTGGGCGTTTACTTCGGGACCACCAGCGGCGAGATCTGGGGCAGCCGCGACGAAGGGCGGATCTGGAAGCGCCTCGCCGCGCACTTGCCGGAGATCTACGCCGTCGAGGCTGCGTACTAGGCGACAGTGTCCACCAACGCGCGGCGACGATGCGCGTCCTGATTCCCAACCCCCTTCGCTCCTATACCGCGGACGCTGCGGCGGTTACCGCGTCGGGCGCGACCCTGGACGAGTTGACCGTCGACCTCGATCGACACTTTCCGGGGATGCGCTTCCGCGTCATCGATGAGCAGGGACACATCCGACCCCATATTAAATTCTTCGTCAACGGGCTGCAGCGCGGCGACCTCCGCGTACCGCTCCAGGACTCCGACGAGGTGATGATCGTGTGCGCGCTGTCGGGCGGCTAGCGATGGTCCACGGGCCGGCCGAACGCCGGTTGACGCACCGCAGCATTCGTTGACGCACCGCGACAAAAATCTCTATAATCCAAAAGTTTGCTTGGGGTCCGGTGTCGTCCGCTCCGCGTCGTTCCTCGCTGCGTTACCCGGCCGCTCGCGTCGCCTCCTGGCAAGCGCTGGCAAGCGTCCTGGTCGCCGCGCTGGGGGGGTGGTGGGCGGGTTGGCACGGAGTCGTTTCCGGTCTGCTGGGGGGGCTCGTGAACGTTTCGGCCGGCATCGTGTTCGCGATGCTGGTTCGGCTCGGTGGCCCCGCAACCGCCGCGGCGACCGTGCACACGATGATCCGGGCCGAGACGGCGAAGGTCGCGGTCATCGTGCTGCAGCTCTGGCTCGTACTGACCAGCTACCGGGATGTCGTCCACGGGGCGTTCTTCGCGGCGTTCGTAGCGACCGTGCTCATTTCACAAGCGGCGATTCTGATTCGGGACTGATCGAAAAGCGCAGGGACCGACGATGGCAGTGGAACACGAACTCGACGCGACGTCGTACATTCAGCACCACCTCACGTTTTTCGCCGAGCCGGTGACGGAACAAGGCGGCTTCTGGACCATCCATTACGACACGATCGTCACCTCGGCCCTTGTGGGCGTCCTGGTGCTCGGTTTTCTCTGGCTGGTCACGCGCAAGGCAACCTCGGGCGTGCCCTCGAAGACGCAGGCCTTCGTCGAGCTGACCGTCGAGTTCGTCAACGATCAGGTCAGGAGCATGTTCCACCACGACTACAGGATCGTCGCGCCGATCGCGCTCACCGTCGGCTTGTGGGTGCTATTCATGAACGCGATGGACTTCCTGCCCGTCGACATCATGGCGTGGATCTACCAGCACGTGTTCCATCTGCCCGAGTGGCGCGGCGTGCCGACCGCTGACGTCAACACGACCTTCGCGCTGTCGCTGTCGGTCTTCGGGCTGATGATTTTCTACAGCATCAAGGTCAAGGGGCTCGGCGGCTGGCTGCACGAGCTCGTCGCCTCGCCCTTCGGGCTCAAGCCGCTCTGGCTTTCACCGCTGCTGG
>JBGPYP010000166.1:0-5814 GCA_041493285.1 Casimicrobiaceae bacterium | reverse complement strand
GGCCTTGAGCCGGTCCTTTGTGGGCGCGAACATGGTCCCGAGGAAAAGCACCAGCCCGTCCGGATACTGATGGTTGGCGCCGATCGCCTGCCCGACCAGGTCCAGCGGATCGCGGCTGATCATCGCCATCGAGCTCGCTCCCTCGAGCGCGAACCCGTCCGGCCCGTCGACGCGCATCGCCAGCTCGCAGCGACGGACATCGTCGATGGTGAATGCCTCGTCGAAAAGGCGGATGAACGGGCCGATCGCGCAGGACGCGTTGTTGTCCTTGGCCTTGCCGAGCAGGAGTGCGCTGCGACCCTCGAAGTCGCGCAGGTTGACGTCGTTGCCCAGCGTCGCTCCGACGGTGCGGCCGCGGCTGTTCGCGACGAGTACGATCTCAGGCTCGGGATTGTTCCACTCCGACTTCGGATGAATGCCGATCTCGGCGCCCAAGCCCACCGCGGACATCGGCTGCGATTTGGTGAAGATCTCGGCGTCCGGACCGATGCCGACCTCCAGGTACTGCGACCAGGCGCCCTGCGCGATCAGCACCTCCTTCAGCCGCGCGGCCTCCGGCGAGCCGGGGCGCACCCGCGCGAGGTCATCGCCGATCACCGCGACGATCGCCTTGCGTATCGATTCCGCCTTGGCCGGATCGCCGCGCGCCTGCTCTTCGATAACGCGCTCCAGCATGCTGGAAACGAAAGTCACGCCGCTCGCCTTGATCGCCTGCAAATCGCACGGCGCGAGGAACCATGGTGCGTCGCCGTTGCGCCGATTCCAGGCGGAGTTGGCCAGCGTGTCGCCAAGCGAGGCGAGCCGCGGCAGATCGCTCGCCGTACGAAGCGGGGCGAGAGGATCGTCGAGCTCGAAGAGCGCGCTCGCGGTCGCGGCGACCTTCGAGAGATCGTAGACGCCGTCATGGTGCATCGCGACAAGCGCCGGCCCTTCAACCCTCGGCAACCAGGCGCGCCCGACGAGCGCCGCCTGCTCCCGATCCTTGGGCATGCATGCGCTGACGCTCAATCGCTCGTTCATCATGACCTCCGACGGGGTCAGGTTAGGTTTCGGCGAACGGATTGCTGCTTGTCGCGCCACGGGATGAAAGCTAACCTGACCCCTATGCTGACCGCCGCCCAACGCGACGAGGCCGCTCGGCATCTTCTCGCGGCGCGCCGTGCGCGGCAACCGGGTCCGCGCCTGCCCGAATCGTGTCGCCCAACCGAGATCGAGGACGCGCTCGCCATCCAGCAGCGCCTGCAGGAGTTGCTCGGCGTCGCGACTGGCGGCTGGAAATGCTCGCTGCCGACGCCGGAGCGGGCGGTCGCGTACGCCGCGATCTTCGCGCCGACGATCGTACAAATTTCGCCGTGCCCGGTCATCGTCCACGGGGCGACGGTGCGTATCGAGCCGGAGATCGCTTTCGTGCTCGGCCGCGACCTGCCGCGGCGCGCCGCGCCGTACAGCGAACCCGAGCTTCGCTCGTCGATCGCGGAGACGCGGTTGGTGCTCGAAATCCTCGGTTCCCGCTACGCCGATCCCGGGTTGGTCACGTTTCCGGAGTTACTCGCCGATCAGGTGGCCAACCAAGGGCTGTTCGTCGGCCCGGTGCTTCGCGATGCGTTTTCCCGGCCGCTGGAGGGATTTCTAATCGCGGTCGACGGACCGGCGGGAGCGTTGCGTCGGCGCGACGGCCGCCATCCCGACGGGCATCCGCTGCGGCCGTTCTTGTGGCTCGCGGATTTTCTGGCCACCCGTCCCGAGGTCGGCGGCCTCAAGGCCGGCCAGATCGTGACCACCGGCTCCTACGCTGGCGCGCTCGAGGTGCCGGCGGAGACGCCGGTGTTGGTGCGATTCGGCGATCTGGGGAGTGTCGCGGTCGAGCTGGTCGCCGCCTGATCGTGCCGCGATCCGGTTAGGTTCCTTAGCAACCGTTGGCGCTCGCGATCGCGGGATAGCGGTGCCGCGGCTCCCGATACGTGTCGTCGGGATCCTGATCGAAGCTGATGACGGTGTCGCTGACGACCACGCGGCGAAATCCCACGTAGACTCCCTGCTTGTTCTTGCCGCTGAACTCCGCGCACAACGCCGTCCCGGCACCGTTGAGCCGCTGATTGCGGATCTGCATCGACGCCGGCTCGATGAGCACCCCGCGCAGCCGTTGCTCGAGCCGCGCGACGATTGCCTTGCGTCCCTCTTCCTGTGCCACTCGCGCGTCGATCTCCGCCTGCTCCGCCTCGCGTCGCGCCAGCTCCTCCTCCGCGGCGCGTTCGCGCATCTGCCGGTCGGCTTCCTCGTCGTCGCGCCGCGCCTGCTCGATCGCGGCGGCGATCGCCGCTTGCTCCTGCGTCCGGTCCTTGGGCTTGTCGCAGCCGGCGATTGCCGCGATCGCGAGACCCGCGATCGACACGATGACCCAGCGCCCATGCCGCACCGGCGACATGCATCCGCCGCTTCGATCGCCCGAAGGAGCCGAGGCCGGCCCCTACGCCGGGACCCTCGTGTAGCGGTACTTCTCGGAGCACTTGATCACTTGCAGGTTCGTCGGAAACTCGAGGCAGACGCGCGCGTCCGCCCGGGTCCACGAACGGCTCTTCGCGCGC
Organism: Casimicrobiaceae bacterium; assembly: GCA_041493285.1. Lineage (GTDB taxonomy): Bacteria > Pseudomonadota > Gammaproteobacteria > Burkholderiales > Casimicrobiaceae > PALSA-1003. Next base: position 3,229 of record JBGPYP010000166.1, on the reverse strand, counting down.
GGCGTGGCCTTGGCCGGCGCGGGCGCCGGTGCCGCGGCGCCTGCCGCCGTGGCCGCGGGCGCCGCGGTCTGCGTTTGAGCGGGAACACCGGCGGAGCATAGCGCGGCAAACACCGCGATGATGGTCGCTGCTGCGGAGTTGCGTTTCATGATCGTTCGCCTTCCTGATCTGTAACGTTGGTATTGGAAGGTCCTCCCGGACCGCGCGTAGGCTCAACGCAACCAGAATCCGCCCACCTGGCCGCCCCTCGCCGCCAGCGTGACCAGGACTTCGTCCTTGCCGTCCTTGAACTCCAGCTTCCACAGGTAAACCGTGAAGCCCTGCTGGTTGAGCTTGCCGAGAAACGACGTCGTGTGGCCCTGCTTGAGCCGCGGCGCGAGCTGCTGGCTGACGCCGTCGAGCATCGGCTTGGTCATTCCGGCCTTGAACGCCGGGTCACCCGCCGCGACAAAATCCGGCAGAGAATTGGCCTGCGTCGCGGCGAGCATGTTCTTCATCGTCGTCTCGATCTGCGCCGGCGCCTGCGCCCATCCGGCCTGCGAAGCCATGCCGAAGAGCACCGCGACGCCCAGGCTCCGACGCGCAATAGACGCAAGACGGCGGCGTAAAGACCGGTGCATGGTTTTCTCCCTTCGCGCCGATGGCTGCGAGACGCGCAAGCACGTCGGTTGCGGCGAATCTCGGGCCGACCGGCGGAGCCGGTGGCACCCTCCGGCGCCAATTCCGTAATGATACGCCGGGTCGGCTTGCGGGACTCAGGCGCAGCCCATCCGCCTCCGCGGTCGGATCCCCACGCCCTTTTGGGCGCGGGGCCGCGCGAACCGTAGACCGCCGAAGGCCAGGCCGGTGAGCGCGGCCATAGGCGCGCATCCGGGGTCGCGCGCTTCGCGCCTCCGCCCTTCTGCGCGCCCCTCCTCCACGCTCCGGCGTCGTCCACGCGCGATCCCCGCGCACTTCGTGCGCGGTCCCTCGCCGCGGGCTCGCGCCGCTAGTCCAGCGTGCTGCGGAAGAACCGAAGTCCGATCCCGATCACGACCAGCATGAACGCCGCGATCGGCCAGGCCTCGGGGAGGATCTCGCTCCAGCCGTTGCCCTTGAGCAGCACGCCGCGGACGATGCGCAGAAAGTGCGTCAGCGGCAACGCCTGGCCGATCGCCTGCGCCCAGTCCGGCATCCCCCGAAAGGGGAACATGAACCCCGACAACAGCATCGACGGCAGGAAGAAGAAGAACGTCATCTGCACCGCCTGCAGCTGATTCTGGGCGAGGGCCGAGAACGTCAGCCCGAGCATCAGATTCGCGGCGATGAACAGCAGCACGGATAGATAGAGGACGTCGTAGCGGCCCAGCATCGGCACGTGAAACAACCATTGAGCGAGCGTCAGCACCAGCGTGACCTGTACCAGCCCGATCATGATGTAGGGGACGATCTTGCCGGTCATCACCTCGAGCGGAGTCGCCGGGGTCGCCAGCAAGTTCTCCATCGTGCCGCGCTCGCGCTCCCGGGTGATCGCGAGCCCGGTCATCATCACCATGGTCATGGTGAGGATCACGCCCAGCAGTCCCGGTACGATGTTGTACTGCGTCACCGCCTCCGGGTTGTAACGCGGGTGGATGCGTACCTCGAAGGCGCCCGGCGTGGGCGCCAGCGGCGCCAGCGGCCCGGTCAGCTCGCGTGCGAGCACCGTCGTCGCGAGCTGATTGAGCGCAGCGATGGCGTTGCCCGTCGCCATTGGATCGGTCGCGTCGGCCTCGACCAGGACCGCGGGACGCTCGCCGCGGACCAGACGTTTCGAAAAGTCCGCCGGAATGCTCACGATGAACTGCGCCTCGCCGGTCGCGAGCATGCGGTCGGCGTCGGCTTCGTCGCGCGCCTCGCCGATGAACGCGAAGTACTCGCTGTTGCGCAATCCTGCGAGGATGCTGCGCGAGAACTCGCTGCGATCGGCAATCAGCGCCGCGGTCGGCAGGTGCTTGGGATCGGAGTTGATCGCGAAGCCGAACAGCACGAGCTGGATGATCGGGATCCCGACGATCATGCCGAAGGTCAACCGGTCGCGCTTGAGCTGGATGAACTCCTTGCCGACGATGCCGAGCCAGCGCGAAACCGAGAACCAGTCGCTCATGGGTGAATCTCGGTCACCGGCGGCTCGGCCGCGCCGCGCATCAGGTGGATGAACACGTCCTCGAGTCCGGGCGCAACCTCGGTCCAGGTGCGTCCCGGCTCCGCCATCAGCGGTACGAGCGCGGCTTTCAGCCGCTCGCGATCGGGCCCGGTCACGTGCAGCACGGTGCCGAAGGCCGCGACCTGCTCGACCGCCGGCAGCCCACGCAGCCGCGCCGCCAGCGCCGGCAGGTCGCCGCCGGATACCGCCCACGTGAACAACGACTGGCTCGCGATCACTTCGCGCGCGGTGCCCTGCACGAGCAGCTTGCCGTACAGGATGTAGCCGAGCTTGTGGCAGCGCTCGGCTTCGTCCATGTAATGCGTGCTCACGAGTACCGTGATGCCGCGCGCGGCCAGCCCGTGCAGCTCCTCCCAGAAGTCGCGACGCGCCTTGGGATCGACGCCGGCGGTCGGCTCGTCGAGCAGCAGCAGCTCCGGCTCGTGCAGCAGGCACGCCGCGAGCGCGAGCCGCTGCTTCCAGCCGCCGGACAGCGCGCCGGCGAGCTGGTTCGCCCGCTCCGCGAGGCCGAGCCCGGCGAGCGCCTGGTCGATCTTCTCGCGTGCGTCGCGCATGCCATACATGCGCGCGACGAAGCGCAGGTTCTCACGGATGGTGAGATCCTCCCAGAACGAGAAGCGCTGCGTCATGTAACCGACGCGACGCTTGATCTGTTTCGTCTCCCGGACGATATCGTAGCCGAGGCACGTACCTTCACCGCTGTCGGGCGTGAGCAGTCCACATAGCATGCGGATCGACGTCGTCTTCCCGCTGCCGTTGGGACCGAGAAAGCCGAAGATCTCGCCGCGACGCACGGTGAGCGAGAGGTCGTTGACGACGTGGTTCTCGCCGAAATGCTTGTTGATGCCGCGCACGTCGATCACGACGTCGGCGGCGCGCGCTTCGCTCATTGGTGTACCCCCACGCTTGCGGCTGCCGCCGCTGCGCTGCCCCTGAGCAACTGTATTGGTTGTCAAGGGGTAACGGCATGAAATTTCTCGTCCCAAGGCTGACCGGTACGCGCCATCGCGTTGAGAATGCGAAGCAACTTGTGCGAGCACGCGG
>JBGPYP010000363.1:0-2570 GCA_041493285.1 Casimicrobiaceae bacterium | reverse complement strand
GCCGCTAATCCTCCGCTAACCCAAGTTCGTCACGGAAACGGCGACACGGCGAGAAAGTCTAAGAAATCCGCTCACGATGCCACAAAGTCTGCACTACATTCGGCGTTCCATTCGAGATGGGTGGGGATGGTGATGTCGAGCTGATCGAGCAGCCGCTGCTGCTCGGGCGTGGGCTGCGTCACCCGTCGGAGCCGGATCTCGCGGCCGTCGGTCGTCGGCAAGATGATGTCCGCGCTCTGTAGGGTCGCGAGGAGCGCCAGGGCGCGCACCGGTGTGAGGCCCGTCCCGCGACGGTGGAGCAGCTGTTTCAAGGTCACCCAGAGCGCGTACCCGAGAAAGGCGACCAAGACGTGGGCCTTCGCGCGACGCTCGAGTTGATGGAACACCGGCCGAACCGCCAGTTCGCTTTTCAACGCGCGGAACGCCGCCTCCGCCTCGGTCAACTGGATGTATTTGGTCCACAGCTCCTCGACCGTCTGGCCCACGAGATTCGTGCGCAACATGTACGCCCCTTCGCGCGCGTCGCGCCAGGCGCGCCGCTCTTCGATCAGCCGCCAGTGGAGCCGCAGCTGGCCGTCCTCCTCGCGCACGGCCATCTCATACAGATCGGCGACGCTGGCATACGACGCTTGCAGCCGCCCCAGCACGCGCTCGATCTTCCCGCGGTCTTTCAGCCGCCCGGTGGCGACCCGTTTCTCGAGGCCACGCAAGCGGTCTTCGAGCCGCGTCGAGAACCGACGCCGGATGGCGAGCTCCTTCTCGCGCCGCGCGGTCGAGCGACACAGGACATAGGTTTCGGTGCCGCCGGGGATCGGAATGAGTTGCGCGTCCACTTCGTCGCGGACGTGGGTCCAGGGGCCGTCCAGCAGCGCCTGCTCGACGTGCCGCAAGGTCGCCCGCCGCGTCCCCACGAGATACTGCCCGCCGCGGCGCCGAATGGCCGCGAGATTCGCGTCGCTGACGATGCCGCGGTCAAACACCCACACGCGCCGCGCCTGCCCGTACTTGCGCTCGACCATCCGCATCACGGTCTCAAGGCTGGTCACATCGGCCCGGTTGCCATCAAACGTTTCGTAGCTCAGGGGAAAGCCGTCGACATTGACGATCACGGCCAGAACGACCTGCAGGCAATCCGGCCGATGATCGCGGCTATACCCGCGGTGCATCATCGGATTCTTCGGCGCGGCGCCTTCGACGTACGTGCTGGTGAGGTCGTACAGCAAGACGTCGAACTCCGCTGCGAACAGCTCGCCGTAGCGCGTCGTAAGATGGCGCTCGAGCGCGGTCTTCTGCGGCAGCAGGTGATCAAGCGTGCGATAGAGCCGGGTGTCATTGATCGCGCCCTCGGGCAGATGCAGCAGATCGTCGAGCGCCGTCGTCGGATACCAACGCTCTTCAATGGCCAGCTCGCTTCCGGGCGCGCAGAGTCGGTTGATCGCGAGGATCGCGGCGACCCGCGACCACGGCACGTCGGCGGGGACCGCATCCAGCCGCGTCTCGAAGAATTCGTCCAGCCGCAGCTGGCGCCAGAGCGCCAGGCCGAGCAGCGCGGGCCCCAGCTGCCGCGTCCGCTCCAGCCGGACCCGGTGGACCACGACGTGTGCGACCTCCGCGTCATCAGCGGGCGGCGCGATGTCCGAGGGAAACAGTTTCAGCTGGTGCCGTTCGCCGGCGTCGTTGAAGACCTCGATCGTCTTCAGCCAGCGCGCCTGCGCCGAGTCATTCAACTCGCCGAGATGACAGAGCGTCCGTTGCCGCGGTCCATCCGGCGTGCGCACCGTCTCGACGAGCGACCAATACGTGTGCCGCTTGCCATCTTTGTCACGGTGATGCGGACGCAGAAACATGCGGGCCGATGGTCGCATGCGCGATCACCGGCCGCAAGAGGGTAGGTCTGCACTACATCGCGAATCGAACCACGCGCGATTGAGAACGAAGGACTTACAGCGACGAACGATGTGAAACTCGCCTCAAACGCCGTTTCCGTGACGAAGATCGGCTAGTCGTTGGAACGCGTCTCCCCGTCCTCACCCAGATCGCAGTCGCCGGCGCGCGCAATGACTGCGTGCAGCACGCTCGGCGCGAGTCGCGCGACGACCGCCGCCGCATCGACGGTGCGCGGCGAAGACACCAGCGCCCGCAGCACACGATTGAAGCGCCATTTCGCCGCGAATGCGCCGCGGCGGTCTTCAGCGAGCCGCGCGTGGACGCCGGTCCATCCGTGTTCGAGCGCCTGCAGCGCAGCCAGCGCCGCGAGCTCACCACCGTGGACGGCGAACCGCAGGCCGTCGCCGGTCATGGGATCGATGAACCCAGCTGCGTCGCCGGCGAGGAGCAACCCGTCGACGGCGGCACGCGGCGCGTCTACAGCCAGCGGTCCAAGGACGACGGGCGGCGCCACGAGCCGGGCATCAGCGAACCGGTCGCGGAGCATCGGATCGCGGGCGAGCTCGCGCCTCAGCAGAGCCGTGGGGTCCGCGAGCTCGGAGTCGCCGGCGCCCGAAGGTCGCACGAGGCAGACATTGGTCAGCCCGCCCGGCACCGGCGCGATACCGATATAGCGGTTTCTG
>JBGPYP010000368.1:0-2530 GCA_041493285.1 Casimicrobiaceae bacterium | reverse complement strand
GGAAATAGAATCGTTCAGTTGCCCGCAGCCCATCCGCCTCCGCGGTCGCATTCCCGCATCGCTACGCTCGCCGGGGCTCCTGCTCCGCGCTCCGGCGTCGTCCTCGCGCGATCCCCGCGCTCTGCGTGGGGCGACCGGCGAGGCGGAGCGAGGCTCCACGAGCATCGCGCGTGGAGGCGACCCGAGCCGGGCGCACGGGCCGACGACGCGACGCTACATACTCTCGACAGTCATTGAGGCCCCTCGCCGCGGGCTCGCGCCGCTACTTCGACACCGGCAACTTGCCTTGCACGCCCTCGACGTAGTAGTCCATCTTCGACAGCACGTCGTCGGTCATCACCTTGCCGGCGGCGAGCCGCTCCTTCCCGTCGTTGTCCTTGACCGGACCGGTGAACGGGTGGAACTTGCCCGCGCCGATGTCGGCCGCGGTCTTGTTGACCAGGTCCTGCACGTCCTTGGGCACTTTCGCGTTGAACGGGGCCATCTTGATCATGCCTTCCTTGATGCCGCCCCAGACGTTGCCGGGCTTCCACTTGCCCGCCATCGCGTCCTGCACGGCGCGCGTGTAGTACGCGCCCCATTGATGCGTGACCGCGGTCAGCTCGCTCGTCGGCCCGTACTTCGACATGTCGGAGTGGTAACCGATCGAATAGACTTTCTTCGCCTCGGCCGCCTGCACCGCCGCGGTCGAATCGGTGTGGTGCGTCAGTACGTCGGCGCCCTGTGAGATCAGCGTGTCCGCCGCCTCGCGCTCACGGCCGGGATCGTACCAGGAGTTGACCCAGACGACCTTCACCTCGGCCTTCGGGTTGACGCTCCTCATGCCGCGCGTGAACGCGTTGATGCCCATCACGACCTCGGGGATCGGGAACGCGGCGACGTAGCCGGCGACGTTCGACTTGGTCATCTTGCCGGCGACGATCCCGGCGAGATAGCGCCCTTCGTAGAAGCGCGCGTTATAGATGCCGACGTTGGCGTCGGTCTTGTAACCCGTGGCGTGCTCGAACTCGGTCTTGGGAAACTGCTTCGCGACCTTGAGCGTCGGATTCATGTAACCGAACGAGGTCGTGAAGATGAGCTTGTTGCCGGTCTGCGCCAGCTCGCGGATCACACGCTCCGCGTCGGCGCCCTCGGGCACGTTCTCGACGTACTTGGTCGCGACCTTGCCGCCGAGCGCTTTTTCCATCTCCTTGCGGCCGGAATCGTGCTGAAAGGTCCAGCCCGCATCGCCGATCGGGCTCACGTAGACGAAGCCGACCTTGAACGGCTCGTCGGCGGCGAACGCCGTACCGACGCCAATCGCGGTCGACACGACAACGGCGCCGATCGCCGCAAGCAGCGTCCGACGGGTCCAGCGCTTGCAGATCTGCAGCATTTTGCTCTCCTCGAGTTGACACAGGGCAGCTCCCGTCCGGCCCTGCAGCATTCTACCTGCTAAGCGTCCGGATGATAGGGCTTGCCCAGCGATGCCGGCGCGTTCAGACGGATCGTCGCGCCGTCGCGCGAGATGAGCGTGAGCACCAGGATCGTCGCCAGATAGGGTAGCATCGCGAGCAGTTGCGACGGCACCGCGACGCCAAGCGCCTGCGCCTGAAATTGCGCCAGCGTGACTGCGCCAAAAAGGTACGCGCCCGCCAGCACGCGCCACGGTTTCCAGGTCGCGAACACGACCAGCGCCAGCGCGATCCAGCCGCGTCCGGCCGTCATGCCCTCGGTCCAGAGTGGTGTGTATGCGACCGCGAGATACGCGCCGGCCAATCCTGCGCAGGCGCCGCCGAAGAGGACGGCGGCATAGCGGATCGCGACGACGGGATAGCCGATCGCGTGCGCAGACTCGGGCGATTCGCCGACCGCGCGCACGATGAGCCCGGTGCGAGTGCGGAACAGGAACCATTGCACGACCGCGACCAGAACGAGCGAGAGATAGACGAACGGACTGTGCGCGAACAAGAGCTTCCCGAAGAACGGCACGTCGGATACGCCTGGGATCGCGAGCGGCTTGATGGCCTCGACGACGACGCTCACGTAATCGAGCCCGACGAACGCGGACAGCCCGACGCCGAAAAGCGACAGCGCGAGCCCGGCCGCGACCTGGTTCGCCATCAACGTCAGCGTGAGCACCGCAAACACCAGCGACAACGCCGCCGCCGCGATCATACCCGCGCCGATGCCCAGCCACGGCGCTTTCGTCGTCGCCGCGACGATGAACGCGACGACCGCACCGACGAGCATCATGCCCTCGACGCCGAGGTTCAGCACGCCGGAGCGCTCGGTGACGAGCTCGCCAGTCGCGGCGAGCACGAGCGGCGTCCCCGCGGCGAGCGTCAGCGCGACGAGGGTGGCGAAATGCTCCATCAGGGAACCTCTGAATAAGCCCCGCGTGGCCGCGACGGCGGCTTTCCGGGATGAGATGCGCGAAGCGACGCGAAGCCCGTGGCAGGCCCCACGGGCAAGCGGCGCGACAAAGCAGATCGCCCGGAAAGCCCCGTCCCTTCGGGTTTCGGCGCAATGGCCTCATCTGCGTTGTTGC
>JBGPYP010000070.1:0-10334 GCA_041493285.1 Casimicrobiaceae bacterium | reverse complement strand
TATTGCGGATCGGACGAAAAGCCGACAATGGTGATAGAGCGGCCGTGGAAATTGTTCTCGCAGGCGATGATCTCGGCCTGGCCCTCGGCAATGCCCTTGACGCGATAGCCCCACTTGCGCGCCGCCTTGAGCGCGGTCTCGACCGCTTCGAGCCCGGTGTTGACCGGCAGCGCGCGATCGAGCCCGGTCAGCTCGGTCAACCGCTTGAGAAACGCCGGCAGCTTGTCGGTATGGACCGCGCGCGAGGTGACCGCGAGCCGCTGCGCCTGCGCGATTAGCACCTGCACGATGCGCGGGTGCGCGTGGCCGTGGCTCACCGCCGAGTACGCGGAGAGCATGTCGAGATAGCGTCGGCCGTGCTCGTCCCATAGCCACACGCCCTCGCCGTGCGCCATAACCACCGGCAGCGGCTCGTAGTTATGCGCGCCGTGGCGGCGCTCGGCTTCGATCAGCGACGACCCAGGCACGCCCAGGCCCATGGGGCCCGAGATTGCGCCCGTGCTCTTGGCGGATCGGATTTGCGGTTTCATGCGATTGCTCCTTCGACTCGAGGGTCGCTCGGTCGTTCCGATGGATTCAGGCGACGGCTCCTCGTGAGAGCACGCTCTCCAGACAACTGCGCGGATTGCAAAACGACTGCAGTGCGCGGGCCCGACTCGGCGCCGGGCGCGCGAATCAGGAGGAGAGCGGGAGGCGACTTCGCCAGGGCATGATGCGTATTTTACGCCGACTCGGCGCGGGGCGCGTGCTGCAGCGCAAAATAGCCCTGCGCATTACAGGGTGAACACCTCAGCTACTTGAGATCCCACTTGACCAGAATCTTGTCGATCGTCCCGTCGGCGCGCAGTTTCGCGAGCGCGGCGTTTATTTTCTTGAGCAGCTCGGGATCGGTCTTGCGCACACCGATGCCGACGTTGCCAGTCAGTTTCGGTCCGTACGTCGGCACGAACCTCGCCCGCAGGCTCACGTTCTGCGCCAGCTGATACTTGAGGATCGGCGCGTCGCCGAAACCGGCCTTGATGTGGCCCAGGCTCACTTCGCGCAGGATGTCGGCCAGCGAATCGAAGACCTTGACCTCGGCGAAGTCGCCGTTCCTTCTCAGGAACTCGACGTAGACGGTGCCGACCTGCGCGCCGATCACCTGGCCGTTGAGATCGGCGAGAGATCGATAGGATGCATTATCAGCGATGTTGACGACCATGCCTTCGGGGTAAGGAAACACGGGGTCGCTGAAGTCGATCACGTCCCTGCGCTGGGCGGTGATCAGCATGGCCGTGGCAATGATGTCGATCTTGTTGCCGGTGAGCGCGGGGATTAGCGCCGAGAACGGAGCCGCCTGGATGTTGACCCTGAAGCCGGCGTCGCCGGCGATGGCGGCGATCAGGTCGACCATCGCGCCCTGGATGGTGTTGGTCTTGACGTCGAGGAATGTGAACGGAATGCTGGTGGGCGTCGCGCCGACGTTGTAGGTCGGCGTCTGCGCGGGACTCGCACCCACGAACGCGAAAGCGAGCGCGAGCACGCCGCAGAGCCCGCGAATCGAACGACGACCGGTCATTCAGTGCTCCTTCGTCGGCAGCAGATCGGCAAGCCGGATGTTACCGGGCATCTCCGCGTGCGGGAAGTCTCGCCAGCAGCTTGTCGTGGATGCCGCCGAACGCGCCGTTGCTCATGATCAGGATATGGTCGCCCGGTCGCGCCGCGACGACGATCGCGTCGATCAGCGCGCCTAGATCGGCGCTGGTGTGAGCGCGTTCGCCCAGCGGCTTCAACACGGCCGCCGCGTCCCACGCCAGGTTCGCCGCATGGCAGAACACGAGATCTGCAACGGCCAGGCTCGCCGCGAGCGCGGCTTTCATCGTGCCGAGCTTCATCGTGCTCGAGCGCGGCTCGAGCACCGCGAGGATGCGCGCTCCGCCCACCTGCCGGCGCAAGCCTTCCACCGTCACCGCGATCGCGGTCGGATGGTGCGCGAAATCGTCATAGACCGTGATGCCGCCGACCGTCCCGCGAACCTCGAGCCGGCGCTTGACGCCGCGGAACGCAGCCAGTGCGGTCAGGCTCTTCGACACCGGAATGCTCACGTGGCGCGCCGCGGCAACCGCGGCCAGCGCGTTCTGCTGGTTGTGGGCACCGACTAGCGCGAAGGGCGCCAGCACGCCTTGCGGCGCGCCGCCGAGCTTGATCGTCCCGTCGACGGCGATCGTCCAGTCCGCGCCCGTCTCGGAAACCGCGGCGGCGCCAAACCGCTCAACTTCGCTCCAGCAGCCGCGCACGAGCACGCGTTGCAGATTCTCATCGCCACCGTTGACGATCAGCCGGCCGCGGCGCGGCACCGTGCGCACCAGATGATGGAACTGCGTCTCGATCGCGGCCAGATCGGCAAAGATGTCGGCGTGATCGTACTCGAGGTTGTTGAGGATCGCCGTGCGCGGCCGATAATGGACGAACTTCGAGCGCTTGTCGGAAAACGCCGTGTCGTACTCGTCGGCCTCGATCACAAAGAACGGGCCATCGGTGAGACGCGCCGAGACGCCGAAATCGACCGCGACGCCGCCGATCAAGAAGCCCGGGTCGAGCCCGGCGTGGTCGAGAATCCACGCGAGCAGCGCGGTCGTCGTGGTCTTGCCGTGCGTTCCCGCGACAGCCAGGACCCATTTGTCGCGCAGGACGGTCTCGGCGAGCCACTGCGGTCCAGAAGTGTACGGGCGCCCGCTGTCGAGGATCGCCTCGAGCAGCGGATTGCCGCGCGAGATCGCGTTGCCGACAACGAACACGTCGGCACTCTTCGCGACGGCTTCGAGCTGTGCCGCATCGTAGCCCTCGGTCAACGCGATCCCGAGCGAGGCGAGCTGCGTGCTCATCGGCGGGTAGACGTTGGCGTCGCAGCCGGTCACCGTGTGCCCGGCCGCGCGGGCGATCGCGGCGAGCCCGCCCATGAACGTGCCGCAGATGCCGAGGATGTGCAGATGCATGGGGCGCCTAGGTGGCCTTGAGCGCGACCGCGCGCTCGTACGCCGCTTCCAGCGACCGCGTGTAGCGGTCGAGATCGGCGAGCCCGGACTGTGGCAGCTTCACCGCGATCGCGGCCGCGAGCTCTGCACGCCACACCGCGTCCTGCGCCAACCGACAGGCGATCGCGACGTATTCGTCGTCGCTGCGGGCGACGGTGTCGGTGACGCCGAGATGCGCGAGCAGGCTGTACGTCATGCGCTCGGCGGCGCGCTCGCCGACGCGCGTGACGACCGGCACGCCCATGTCGAGCGCTGCCGCGGTCGTGTCACCGCCGGTATACGGGAGCGTGTCGAGCACGACGTCAATCAGCCCGTAGCGCGCGCGATCGGTTGCGTCGTCCATCGTCCATGGAATGAACGCGACGCGAGAGCGATCGATGCCGAAGCTCGCCAGCCGCCGCAGGAACAGCGCCTGGCCGGACTCCCTGCGCGGCGAGAACGCGAGCATGCTACCGGGCACGCGCTCGAGGATCGTCCGCCAGAGCGCGAGGCAGCGCGGCGAGAGCTTCAGCAGACTCACGAACGTACCGAAGACGACGGTGTCGGCGCCGATGCCGAGCGCCTCGCGCGTAACCGGCGGTGCCGTCGCCGGCGCGATGCGCCGGACCGGGAGCACGCAGCCGTCGAGCGCGAGCGGCGCTTCGATCTGATACTCCGCCGCATCGGGCAAGTCGGCATGGCGGTCGGTCAGCTTGAAATCGACTTGCTGCAACCCGACCGCACCGTGCGAGCCGAGATGACTGACGATCACCGGCGCCGGCTTGTAGAGCAGGATGCCGGGCCGCGACGATCCCGAATGGCCCATCAGATCGACGAGCAGATCGAGCCTATCGTCAGCGATCAACTGCGCCGCGCCGCGATTGTCGCGATCGTCAAGGCGAACGAAGCGCTCGCAGCAGGCGCGGAGCTCGCCGGTTACCGCGTCTTCGACTTCGCGCGCGGCAAGCGAGTACGCGTGCAGCGACACCCGCGCGCGATCGTGGCGGGAGATGACGTCGAGCATCAACCGGCCCATGACGTGGGCGCGGAAATCGGCGGACAGATAACCGATGCGCAGCGCCCCCGCCTTGCGCGCCGACGGCGCGGTGAAATCCACGACGCCCGCGCGCTCTTGCTGGCGCAGCCGGTTGTAGGTGTCATAGAGGCGCTTGAGGGCGGTGCGCGAAACGTCGAAGTACTGCGCCTGCGCGACCGCGACGCCCGCGAAGCGTGCCTCGCCGTTGCGGTATGGCCAGTCGAGCGCGAGCGGCAGATACTTGTTCTCGTACTCCCCGCCCGGCGCGATGCGCGCCGAGAGGAGCCCGGCCGTCACGATGCGCGCCGAAAACTCCGCGCGCGGCTCGAACGCGCGGAAGTCCTCGAATGCCTCGTCCTGGCGATGAAACAACAACAGATGTCCCCGCAGAGCGGCCCAGATCTCCTCGTCGTCGGGTGCAAGCGCGCGGGCGCGCCTGAGGAGCGGCAGCGCCTCCGGCCAGCGGCGCAGCCGATCGAGTGCGTTGGCCTGATGGAAGAGCGCTTCGGCCGATTCCGGAGCGAGTGCCGCGGCGCGTGCGAAAGCGCGTTCGGCGTCGGCGAATCTGCCCTGGCGGGAGTGGAGACGTCCGAGGCCCAGATGCGCCTGCGGCCAATCGGGTTTGAGCCGTACTGCCTCGTCGAGGCTCGCTCGCGCGCCGGACAGATCGCCCTTCGCCAACCGCAGCGCTGCGACGTTGTAATGCGCTTCGGCGAGCTGCGGCGAGGCGGCGAGAGCCGCGGCGTAAGCAGCCAGCGCATCGTCGATCCGCCCCGCGGCGGCGCGGTCCGCTGCCTCGTCGAGCAGCTCGCGCAAGCGCGTCATGTCGCAACGCCCGTCAGCGGACGGACAGCCGCGTGCCGGCGCCACCCGAACGCAAACCAGGCCAGCGCCAGCGAGTCCGCGACAAGCACCAGCGTGAAGGCGAGCCGCAGCGCGGCGACGCCGTCCATGCCGAACGCTACGCGTGCCGCGTCGATAACGACGCCGATGCCCGATTGCGCTGCGAAACTGCAAGAGAACATCAACAGATTGAGCGCCGTATTCGACCGTGCGGTCAGCTCCGGCGGGAAACCCTCGCCCAGGACCGTGAACCCGAGTACGTTCACCGCGGAGCCGAGGCCGTAGAGCGACCATGCGATGTACGTCGACGGCAGCGCATGGGTGATGATCAGCGCCAGCATAAGCGTGTGGAGTCCGAACCCGATCGCGAGCAGGTGCCGCGCGCCGATGCCGCGCCGCCGGAGCTGCGTGGAAAAGAAACCGAGGCCGGAGTATCCGGCAAGAATGACGACCCCCACGGCCAGAAGATGATCGGCGGCAACCGCCCGGCTGTACCCGTCGACTTCCATCAGCCACGGCACCGACCACAGCCCCTGGATGGCCATGAACGAGCCCATTGCGATCGCACACAGCGGGGCGACCCACCAGAAGCGCGGATTGCGAAACACGCTCTTGACGCCGGCCCATTGTCGGGCCCAGCCCACCGCGCGCGCGTGCGGCGGCGTGTCGGGCACCGCGAAAAAAATCCAGAGCGCCGAGGCGAAGGTCGCGAACGCCAGCACGACGAAAATTCCGCGCCAGGACAAGTACGATAGTGCGACGGCAAGCGGCGCCGTCGACAACAATGCGCCGATGCCGCCGGCGACCATCATCCAGCCCGAGAGCGAGGCCTGCCGTTCCGCGGAATACCATGCCGCGATCGCCTTGAGCGGCGCCATCAGACAGACGGCAACGCCGGCGCCGATCAAGGCGCGCGCAATCGCGAGCCCGGCGAGACTGTCGCTGACCGCGAACGCCAGCGCACCGCAGCCGGCGATCGTCAACAGAATCGGTTCGACTCGTCGCGGTCCGAAGCGATCGAGGAGCATTCCCGCCGGGATCTGCATCGCCGCAAAAGCGACGAAGTACACGCTGGTCAGCAGACCGAGCGACGACGCGCTGATACCCAACGAGGCAGTGAGCTCGGGCGAGATCACCGCGTTGACCGTGCGATAGAAGTACGACAGCACGTACGCCGCCGCAAAGCAGGCGTAAAGCGGCAGGAACCGAGGCGCACTCATCGGTGTCCCGGGCAGCGTGCGCGCGGGTCAGGAACGGAAGACGACACGGGCGCGGGGTGCGGTCAGGACAGCGATCGGCATGGAGACCGGCGACTTAAGAAAACTTGTTATTATCGCCCATTGCGCGCTCGTGCAACGCTCACCGCGAAGGATGGAACAGCGGCAGCCTGACGCTGACGATGACGCCCGGCGTGTCGGTCCGGTTGACCGCCTCCGCGCGACCACCGTGAAATTCGGCAATCAGCCGCACGATGTACAGTCCGAGGCCGAGATGCGGCCCGCCATCGCCGCGCTTCTCGCGCAACGACACCATCGAATCGAACAACCGTCCCTGCATCGTGGCGGGCAAGGTCGGGCCCTCGTTGGCGACCGCGAGCAAGAAGCCGGTCTCCTCCCGCTTGAGCGCCACGATGATCGGTGTTTCCGGAGCGGCGAACTCGACCGCGTTGGCGCAGAGCTTGTCGAGCATCTGCGCGATCAGCTCGGGCGCACCGAAAAACGCAACCTCGCCGGACGGCGCCCGGAGCTCAAACACCTGACCCGGATACGCCGCGCGATACCCGTCGACGCAACCGGCGATCACCCGCGCAAGGTCGAACCGCTCGCGCTCCGCCTCGACGAGGCTCTCCTCGAGGCGAGTGGCCTCGGCGATCCTGGTGATGATGTTGGCGAGCCTTGATAAGCCCTGCTGCGCGCGCTCGATGTAGATGTGCGCGTCGGCGGGAAGTTGCTGCAGGGCGAGGTTGTCGATCGACGACCGCACGACCGCGATCGGCGTGCGCAGCTCGTGCGAGAGCCGGCTCGCCATCGCTTCCTGATAGCTCGCGTACTCCGTGAGCCGGGCAAGCGCGCTGCCAAAGCTGCGCGACAGGTCTCCGATCTCGTCGCCGGCGCGCGATCCGGTGAGAGGGCGCCGCACCCGCCCGTGCGCATCGATCGCGGCCTCGGCCTCATCGCGCAGGCGCCGGATGCGCGTCGACAGCCACGACGCGTACAGCGTCAACGCGACCGAGCCGACGAGCAGCGCCGCAAGCACGATGTTGAACAGCCGCGCGAACGCGCGATTGCGTTCCGCCAGCACCGCGTTGGTCGTCTCCTCCACGATGACCGCGCCCTTGACAGCGTCGCCGACCCAGATCGGATGCGCGGCGGAGACGATCACCGCCTTGCCGTCGGCGGTCGGCCTGTGGTCGATGGTCAGGATGCCGGCGAGTGCGCCTTCGACGTCTTTGCCGCCGGCAACGGCGCGGCCGGAGCGTTCGTCGCTGAAATCTTCGGTCGGCTGCTGCAGCACCGTCGAATACAGCGGCTGCAATACTTCCCGGTCCAGCCATCCTGCGAACCGCGTCGACGACGAGCCTTCAAAAGCAGCGTTTCCGCGCGCGGGCACCTGGCGCTTGATGCTGCCGGCGCGCGCCAGCACGTGCTGCTCGCGATCGACGACCCAGATGCGCGCCGTCGTGCGCGACAGTCCGTGGAGGATCTGCCCGATGTCCGGCGACGCTGGCGTTTCGGCCGCAGCGCTCGGACGCGGGGCGGCGGCGTCGCTCGCGCGCTCGGAGCCCAGCGTATCGAGCGGCGCCGCGCGCGCCTCGAACAACCGCGCGCGGTCGTGCAGCGCAGTGGCGACCGCCTGCGCGGTGCCGGCGAGCGTGCGCTCCTGCGCCTCGCGCAGGAAGCGCTCCAACTCGCGCACGTATTCGTAGCCGAGCCAGGGGATCGCCAGAAACACCGTCAGCACCAGCAGGAGCTGCGCGCGGATCCCGAGCGCGATGCGTGGTCTATTCACCAGTCGGAGCTCTGCAGAAGCGTCGCGAGCAGCCCCGAGTGCGCGAAGGCCCGCAGCGAGCCCCGAGACAGTACAGAAGAAGTACGGCGAGGGGCGAGCGAGGACACGACAAGGCAATCGGGGCGCGCAGCAGCTTATGCCTCGGAGTTCCAGCGGTACCCCATGCCGTATACCGTGGCAATGCAGTCAAACTTCGCGTCGAGCGCGAGGAACTTCTTGCGGATGCGCTTGATGTGCGAGGTGATCGTGCTGTCGTCGACGACGATCTTGGCGTCGCGCATCAGGCTGTCGCGATTTTTGACGTGACCGGGGAAGCGGGCGAGCGCATGCACCATCCAGAATTCGGTCAGCGTGAGGTCGACGCGCTTGCCCGACCAGTGCGCGGCCAGCCGCTTCAGGTCGAGCGAGAGCGGGCCGCGCTCGAGGATCTCTTCGGAGGTCTGCGGCGCGGCGAGTAGGTCGCTGCGCCGAAAGAGCGCCGCGATCCGGGCGATCAGGTGCGGCAGGCTCACGTCCTTGGTCAGGTAATCGTCGGCGCCCAGCCTCAAGCCGGCGACAATGTCGAAGTCGGAGTCGCGCGCGGAAAGAAAGATGATCGGCACCGTCGGCGACAGCGCGCGCAGTTCGCGGCACAGCGCGAAGCCGCCGTCGATGTCGTCGGCGAGCCCGATGTCGACGACCGCGAGGTCGGGGAGCCGGGTCCGGAATGCGGCGAGCGCGTCGCCGCGATTGCCGTACGCGGCGACCTCGTAGCCCTGTTTGCGCAGCACGTCGGCGTAGTTCCCGCGGATCGCGGGCTCGTCCTCGACGATGGCGATGCGGCGGCTCATGGCAGCAACGGCAGTGACGGGCTCAGGCGGCGCGACGGCCGACTATAGCGCACCTCAGGCGCAGGCGGGCCGGCCCAGGGGCCGGTCGAGACCGCTGCCATCTTTTCGCCATCATTCTTCGCCGGCGCGCCCTTGTTTCGTGCAGCGCATGCCATCTCCGCGGCGTCAACTAGCGATGTTCTTGGAGAGAAAACACCATGCCTACCGCTGACCACGCCACCGCCCACGCCCTCGACTCCCGTGTCTGGCGAGACCTCACCCTGCTTGCCGCGCAGAGCCTCGCCATCGGCATCGCTGCCAGCGTGCTGCTCGGACTGGCGGTAATCGCGGTCGGTTAGCGCGAGAGCCGCCGCCGAGCGGGGAGGACCCATCGGCCGGACGCGCCCGGTACGCGCCGCATGGGCGCGATCGCTTGCGCGAGATGCACCGGCCGAGTCTTCCCCGGTCGGCGACGAGCAGGAAGAGACGAACGCGGCGCCATCAGACCGGCATGGCGCCGCGGACAGCCGTCCGCCTATTGCGGCCTGGCGTTTCTGCCAGCCGGCAGATTGATCGAGGACGGATCGACGGTTTTCACCTCCAGCGACATTCCTCCATCGCGTGCTGGCCGATTGCTCCCGGTTCGGTAGGCTCTCTCCTCACGCGGCTCCGCGGTTTGATCGGCTGTCGTCGCACAGCCCGCACTGGCGAGCACGCAAAGCATCAGGAGCAATTGCTTCGTCACGGTCCTTCGGTCTTGGTTATTGGAACAAGGCAACAACCGGTCGCGAGCGCCCGGCGACACCGCGATTCTTCCGAATCGAAGGCGCGTTTCCGCAATTTGCGGAGTTGCCAGCGTTATCGTCGCACGCGACGGACGTGCCGCCGGCTACTTGAGCCATCCGAGCGCGCGCAGCAGCGCGACCCCGCCGGCCCAGAGCAGCGTCGCGGAGAGCATACCGGCGAAGGCGGCCGCGACGGCGCCGCCTACACCGGTCCAGCCGAGCGCGGAGACGAGCAACCACGCGAGCAGTGCGCCGCCGCCGCCGCAGGCGACGATGGCGAGGACCTGGATGATCAGCGACATGGCGTGTGGCGCGGCGCGGGTTGCCGCGACACGACGGGCAAAGTATAACAGCGGCTCCAAGCAGCCTCGGAGACGACTTGCGTTCGAGCCGCCCGCACGGACGAGCGTTCGCGCAACGTCGTTTCTCGCCGGATTAAAGGTACCACCGAGACCCATGGCCGCCGTTCGCAACATCCTGTTCATCATGTGCGATCAGCTGCGTGCCGATCACCTCGGCTGTTACGGCCATCCGCATATCGCCACGCGCAATCTCGACGCGCTCGCGCGCCGCGGCGTGCGCTTCGAGCGCGCGTTCGTGCAGTCGGGCGTGTGCGGACCCTCGCGCATGTCGTTCTACACCGGACGCTACGTCGCGAGCCACGGCGCGACGTGGAATCGCGTTCCGCTCTCTGTCGGCGAGATCACGCTGGGCGAAGATTTGCGCGACGCGGAACGTACGCTCACCCTTGCGGGCAAGACGCACGTGATGCGCGACGACGCGGGCCCGGCCCGGCTCGCGCTCGACGGCGGGAGCGAGCTCGGGCGTCTCCTCGGCGCGGGGGGGTTTTTCGAGCTCG
>JBGPYP010000402.1:0-2233 GCA_041493285.1 Casimicrobiaceae bacterium | reverse complement strand
GCGATGACCCAAGTGCTGTTATCCATTTAGCCTCCCCCACCAAAGATGTACCTGCCCGAACGATGATAACGGACGCGGCAGGCGCTGCTTATTGTGCAAGCCATTGTGCAAGCCAGCGGGCGGGTTTAGCTGGCGTCCCCAACCGGATTCGAACCGGTGTTACCGCCGTGAAAGGGCGGTGTCCTAGGCCTCTAGACGATGGGGACGAGGCGGGATAATGCGGAGGGCAGGTGGTGGAGCTAAGCGGGATCGAACCGCTGACCTCTTGCATGCCATGCAAGCGCTCTCCCAGCTGAGCTATAGCCCCACAGCGAGTCGCGAATTATAAGGTCCGGCGGCCTTTCTTGGCAAACCGGCGCACGCGTGCGCAGCGCATGTGGAGCATGGCGAGCGGCGACGCGTGTTCCGCCCATCTCCCACGCATTTTCCACGCATCTTCCACTATCATCGTCCGAGCTAGACCGCGCCAAGCCATGCCGCTTCCCGATCCCGATACGCCGTTTTCCGCTTCGCTCGCCGGACGCGTCGTCGTCGTGACCGGTGCGACCGGAGGCCTCGGACGTGTCCTTTCGCTCGCCTGCGCCGCACACGGAGCCACCGTGGTCTTGCATGGTCGCGTGCTGCGCAAGCTCGAAGCGGTCTATGACGAGATCGTCGCCGCCGGCCACCCGGAGCCGTCGATCCTGCCGCTCGACCTCGCGACGGCCAAGGCGGAGGACTTTGCCAACGTCGCGAGCGCGCTGCAGGCGCAGACCGGCCACGTCGACGCAATCGTCCACACGGCGGTCATGCTCGGCGCGCTGGGGCCGATCGAGCATCAGGCGTTCGACCAGTGGTTGGCGACGCTCCGCGTCGATCTGCTCGCCCCGTTCGGGCTGACGCGCGCGCTGCTGCCGCTGCTGCGTGCCGCGCCGGACGCGAGCGTCGTGTTCACGCTCGACACGCGCGGACAGGAACCGAAGGCCTACTGGGGCGCCTACGCCGTCGCGAAGGCGGGCCTGTCGGCGTTGCTGGCCATCCTCGAAGACGAATGGGAAAGCGCGCCGAACCTTCGCGTCAACGGTGTCGTGCCGGGCCCGATGCGCTCGCCGCTGCGGGCGCAGACGCATCCCGGCGACGACATCACACGGCTTCCGCCGCCGGAGGCGTTCGTGCCGCTGTATCTTTATCTGCTCACCGGACAGCCCAAGGCCGAGAGCGGCGGCGTAATCGACGCGCAGGCGTGGTTGGCTGGGTCGCGGGATCCAGGCGCGTAGCCTTACGACGTTCCCGCGACCCTCAGCAACACTCGCAACTGCCGCAGATCCTCTGCAGGCAACATGTCCGGCAGGATCGCGATCGCTCGCGACACACGGGCGCCGTCGGGGCGAACGACCAGCGTCGTGAGCCATTCGCCGACGTACGACGCCGGCTGAACGCGGCCCTCGCAGCGCCGGCCGCTGCGCTCGCTCAACACGACGTGACCATCGGCCGACAACTCGATGCCGATCACCGCGGCACGTGTCGTACGCTGCGCCCAGTGGCGGAGCATCCATACGGCGTGCACGCCGATCGCGGCCACCGCGGCCGCACGGAGCAGCGCCGTGCCGGGCGCGAACGCGAGCAACGCTGCGCTTGCCAGGTAACCGACGACGATGAACGCGACACCTAAGCGCGAGCGGCCGAGCTGGACACGCAGACGGGGCGGTGCCTTCATGCGCGCGATTGAGCACGCCGGAGCGCCGGCGCGTCAATCGACCGGATGGCCTATTGAAGTTTTCGAAACGACGCGGCGAACAGCGTCGGCCAAGGCGTCATCCCCGCGAACACGGGGATCCAGTGACTTTGTAGTGCCGCACGACGCTGGGTTCCCGCTTCCGCGGGAACGACGAGCTTGGCATCATCCCGGACGATCGCAGCGAGACCCGGGATCTAGTGCCACGCCGTGGCTACTTCGCCGCGGCTTTTGCCAGCGCGAGCCAGGTCTCGACGACCGTGTCGGGGTTGAGCGAGATGCTCTCGATCTTCTGTTCGACCAGCCACTGCGCGAGGTCGGGGTGGTCGGAGGGCCCCTGCCCGCAGATACCCGCGTACTTGCCGGCCTTGCGGCACGCCGCGATCGCCATCGCCAGCATCGCCTTGACCGCGTCGTCGCGCTCGTCGAAGGTCGAGGCGATCGCCCCGCCAGCGTC
Organism: Casimicrobiaceae bacterium; assembly: GCA_041493285.1. GTDB lineage: Bacteria > Pseudomonadota > Gammaproteobacteria > Burkholderiales > Casimicrobiaceae > PALSA-1003. The sequence continues at coordinate 62 of JBGPYP010000402.1, read as the reverse complement.
GCGATCGACGGCGAGCGTGAATTGCGTCATGTCGTTCGAGCCGATTGAGAAGCCGTCGAAAT
>JBGPYP010000173.1:0-5675 GCA_041493285.1 Casimicrobiaceae bacterium | reverse complement strand
GCGCGCGAGGTGATCAAGGCCGAGGACGTCGTCGACTTTACGGTCAAGGAGAATCTCAGCGAACGCCTGGCGCGGAAATTCGGCGCCACGCTGGGAAAGAGCCTGGGCGCGGTAATCAGTCGCAGCGTGCGCTGGCGGTGATCGCGTCGCGCTGCAGCTCCGCGCGTCCGCACCGGACGGGGTTATTCCCGGGCCTTCGGCGCCTTCTCCAGTCCTGCCACGCCATCGCCCGCCCCGATCCCGCGCTCGACGAACCAGCCCTTCTTCATCTCCAAGGCATAGAGCGCCGCGCCGCGCGATGGGTGCGTGCTCTCGGTCAGCGGTGCCATGTCCTCGATGTTGAGGATCTTGCCGTCGCTGCCGATGAACGCGATCGACAGCGGCACATACGTGTCCTTCATCCAGAACGCCTGCGGCTGCGGCTGCTTGAACACGAACAGCATGCCGTGATCGGGCTGCAGGCTGAACCGGTTCATGAGTCCCGTCGTCCGTGCCGCGTCGGTCGCCGCGACTTCGGCGATGACGCGATGGCGCTTGATCGCCAACTCGACCGTGGGCAGCTCGGCTGCGAGCGGCGCGGTCGCCACGATCATGGCGAGGCCAAAGGCAGCGCCGATCCGGATGCGCGCGAGCGCCGGACTGCGATCGGAGCCGGGCACGGGCCGCTCACAGCTCATACTGATCCGCGTCGCCTTTGAGCGCCGCTTCGATTGTCGCGCGGTCGAACTGCGGTGCGAACATGGTGATGAACTCGTAGACGAAGCCGCGGGAGTACACGCCGCGGCGCAGCGCAAGGCGGGTGGTGCTGGGCGCGAAGAGATGGCCCGCCTCGAGCTTTTCGAACTGGCGATCCCGCGCCGCATCGTACGCCATCTGGGCCACGATCCCGACGCCCAGGCCCAGATCGACGTAGGTCTTGATCACGTCGGCGTCGAGCGCGGTCAACACGACGTTGGGGCTTAAGCCCTTGGCGCTGAACGCGGCGTTGATCTGCGAGCGGCCGGTGAAGCTGAAGTCGTAGGTCACGATCGGGAAGCGCGCCAGCGCTTCGAGCGTCAGCGGCCTTTCTTTGGTCAGCGGATGCCCCTTGGGTACGAGCACGCAGCGGTTCCAGGTGTAGCAGGGGAGCGTCACGAGATCCGGAAAATCGGCGAGCGCCTCGGTGGCGATGCCGACGTCCACTTCGGCGCGCGCGGTCTGTTCCGCGACCTGAATGGGGTTGCCCTGATGCAGCAGCAGCCGTACGCGGGGATACTTCTCGGCGAAGCGCTTGAGCACCGGGGGCAGGACGTAGCGCGCCTGCGTGTGCGTGGTCGCGATGGCGAGCGTGCCGACGTCCTCGGCCCTGAACTCCGCCCCGACGCGCTTCAGATTGTTCAACTCCTGCAGCGCGCGGCGCGCGGTCGCGACGATCACCTCGCCGCCGGCGGTCAACGCGCTGAGCCGCTTGCCCTGGCGGATGAAAATCGGCACACCGAGCTCGTCCTCGAGCTGCCGGATCTGCTTGCTGATGCCCGGCTGCGAGGTGAACAGCGCGTCGGCGGCGACCGACACGTTCATGCCGTGATCGACGACGGCGCAAAGATAGCGGATCTGTTGCAGGTTCACCGGCTGGACACAATATGACTCGGCGTTAGAATAGGGGCGGATTATATAGCGAACGGCGGCATGGGCGGGCCGCCGCCCGGAGCAAGCTTGGCTCAATATTTTTCGATTCATCCGGTGGATCCGCAGCCGCGGCTGATCCGGCAAGCGGCGGAGATCGTGCGCAGCGGCGGCGTGATCGCGTACCCGACCGACTCCAGTTACGCGCTGGGTTGCCGCATCGCCGATGCGCCGGCGGCGGAGCGCATTCGTGCGTTGCGCGAAGTCGACGACCAGCACCACCTGACGCTGGTTTGTCGCGATCTGGCGGAGGTCGGGCGCTACGCGCAACTCGATAATTGGCAGTTTCGCATCGTGAAGGAAGGCGTGCCGGGTAGCTTCACGTTCCTGCTGCCGGCGTCGCGAGAGGTGCCGCGGCGGTTGAAGCACCCGCGCCGCCGGACGATCGGCATTCGGGTGCCGGATAACGCGGTGGTGCGCGCGTTGCTGTCCGAGTTGGGTGAGCCGTTGTTGTCCTCGACGCTGATTCCGCCTGGCGCGGCAGACCCGCTGAACGATCCGGCGGAGATCCGGGCGCAGTACGAGCACGCGGTCGATCTCATCATCGACAGCGGCGCCTGCCACCTCGAGCCGACCACCGTCGTCGATCTCGCGGTGTCGCCGCCGGTCGTTGTGCGCCTGGGACGCGGCGACCCCGCACGGCTGGGACTCGTGACAACACGGACGTAGACGCATCAGTCACGGCCTTCGGCGACGAAAATCGCGCCGGAGCGGCGAAACCTCGCGTGCCCAATCGGCAATCGGTCGATTGGCCCCGTAAACGGACCTTCGCGTTGAATGCGTTGGGTTTGGTGGTGGTAGCTGGTAGAATAAGGGCGAATGGAGTTGTCGCTCGCGACCATCGTGCTTTGGGCGGTGCCGGTGGTCTTCGCGATCACTCTGCACGAGGCGGCCCATGGCTTCGTCGCCAGGCAGTTCGGCGACCAGACTGCCTACATGCTCGGCCGGGTCACGCTGAACCCGCTGAAGCACATCGACCCGATCGGAACGATTGCGGTACCGGGTTTCCTGATCGCCGTCTCGGTCCTGACCCGCGCGCCGTTGTTTATCTTCGGCTGGGCCAAGCCGGTGCCGGTGAATTTCGGCAACCTGCGCCATCCGAAGCGCGACATGTTCTGGGTCGCTGGCGCCGGGCCGTTCGCGAATTTCGTGATGGCGGTGGCGTGGGCGTTTTTGCTCAAGGCCGCGGCGCCGGGAGGGGTGCTCGACAGCGACGCGCTGTCTGAGATGGCAGATGCGGGTATACAGATCAACCTGATGCTCATGGCTCTCAACTTGCTGCCGATCCTGCCGCTCGACGGCGGGCGCATCGCCGTCAGCCTGCTGCCGCACTCGCTGGCGCAGGGCTACTCGCGCCTCGAACCTTATGGATTCATGCTCGTGATCCTGCTCCTCGTGACCGGCGTGCTCGGCACCCTCATGTTCCCGATCCTGCATGCTGGCGAATACGCAATCCGGTTCTTGCTCGGGTTGGGATGACGCGAACCGTGCCCGCCCGGCTCCAGCGTGATGTTCACTGACCGCGTGCTGTCGGGCATGCGGCCGACCGGGCGCATGCACCTCGGGCATTACCACGGCGCGCTCAAGAACTGGGTGCGCCTGCAGGAGGAATACGAGTGCCTTTACTTCGCGGCCGACTGGCACGCGCTGACGACGCACTACGATTCGCCGGAAACGATCGAGGAGAGCGTCTGGGAGATGTTCGTCGACTGGCTGGCGGTCGGGATCAACCCGACCCGCGCGACGGTGTTCATTCAGTCGCGCGTGCCCGAGCACGCCGAGCTGACGCTGCTGCTCGGCATGATCGCGCCCGTCGGGTGGCTCGAGCGCGTGCCGACGTACAAGGATCAGCAGGAGAAGCTCGCCGACCGCGATCTGTCGACCTACGGTTTTCTCGGCTATCCGGTGATGCAGGGTGCCGACATCCTGGTGTACCGCGCGAACATGGTGCCGGTCGGCGAGGATCAGGTCTCGCACCTGGAGCTGGTACGCGAATTGGCGCGCCGCTTCAATCACGTCTACGGGCGCGAGCCCGGGTTCGAGGAAAAGGCGAAGGCCGGGATCAAGAAGCTGGGATCCAGGCGCGCGAAGCGCTACGAGCAGCTGCGCACCGCGTTCCAGGAGCAGGGCGACCAGGCGGCGCTGGAAGCGGCGCGCGAGATGCTCGACCAGGCGCAGAATCTGGCGCTGGGCGATCGCGAGCGCCTGTTCGGTTATCTCGAAGGCTCGCGGCGCATGATCCTACCCGAACCGCAGGCGCTTTTGACCGAGACTCCCAAGGTCCCCGCCCTCGACGGCCAGAAGATGTCGAAATCCTACGGTAACGCAATCATGCTGCGCGAGGATCCGGCGTCGATCACCAAGAAGCTCCGGACCATGCAGACCGATCCGGCGCGCGTGCACCGCTCCGACCCGGGCACGCCGGAAAAGTGCCCGGTATGGGCGCTGCATAAGATCTATTCCGACCAGGCAACGCAGGCATGGGTGCAGAAGGGGTGCACAACCGCGGGCATCGGTTGCCTCGAGTGCAAGCAGCCGGTGATCGATGCGATCATCGCCGAGCAGGAGCCGATCAAGGAGCGCGCGCAGAAATACCTCGACGATCCGTCGCTGGTACGCGCGATCGTGGCCGACGGTTGCGAACGGGCCCGCAAGCTCGCCGAGGAAACGATGCGCGACGTGCGCGAGGCGATGGGCTTGGGCTACTCATGAGCGCCGCAGGGCCAAGGCGCGGGTGCGCCCCCCCTGGGGGCAGCGCAGCGGCGAACGCCGCAAGCTTGGGGGCCCACCCATGACCGCGGCGACGAAGCCGGTGATCGATCTCGCCCAGGCAGCCGGTGCGCCCGTCGCGCGCGTCTACGGCGAGCCGATGCTCGAGCTGCCGCAGGACCTGTACATCCCGCCCGAGGCGCTCGAGGTCTTCCTCGAGACCTTCGAAGGTCCGCTCGATCTGCTCCTCTACCTGATTCGCAAGCAGAACATCAACGTGCTCGACATTCCGATGGCGGAGCTGACGCGCCAGTACTTGGGCTACGTCGAGATGATGCGGCGCACGCAGCTCGAACTCGCTGCCGAATACCTGCTGATGGCGGCCGTGTTGATCGAGATCAAGTCGCGGCTGTTGTTGCCCAAGCCACCGGCGCCCCTGGGCGAGGAAGCTGAGGATCCGCGCGCCGAACTGGTGCGGCGCCTGCTCGAGTACGAGCGGATGAAAGCCGGCGCGCTGGCGCTCGATGCGCTGCCGCTGGCCGAGCGCGATTTCGCACTGGTCCGCGTCTGGTTCGATCGCGTCGCGGCAGCGCGGCTGCCCGACGTGCATCCCGACGATCTCAAGGCCGCGTGGGCGGGCCTCGTGGCGCGCGCCCGCGCCAACCGGCACCACCTCGTCACGCGCCAGCAGCTCTCGGTGCGGAGCCAGATGAGCCGCCTGCTCAGGCTTCTCGAGCCCGGCCGCTTCTTCGAGTTCACGACGCTGTTCGAGGAGCACGTCGACGTGCCGCGATTGGTGGTCACGTTCCTGGCGATCCTGGAGCTTGCGCGCGAGCAGTTGCTGGAGCTCGCGCAAGCCGAGCCCTACGCGCCGATCTACGTCCAGCGCAAGGGCGATCGGGCGTTCGTCCTCGAAGCCGAAGAGCAAGTCTGACGATGGACGATCTCGGCCGGATCAAGAGCATCCTCGAAGCCGCGCTGCTGGTCGCCGGCGAGCCGCTTGGCGCGGGAGAGCTTGCGAAGCTGTTCGATCCGCCACTGGAGCAGGATGTTATCCGCAAGCTCCTCGAAGAAGTCCGGGCGGCATGGGCGGGACGCAGCGTCGAACTTACGCTGGTCGCGAGCGGCTGGCGTTTTCGCGCCAAGCCCGAGCTGCAACCTTATCTCGACCGGCTCACCCCGGACAAGCCGCCGCGGTATTCGCGCGCGGCCATGGAAACGCTGGCGATCATTGCCTATCAACAACCCGTGACGCGCGGCGACATCGAGTCGATCCGCGGCGTCGCGGTATCGACCCACGT
>JBGPYP010000199.1:0-4974 GCA_041493285.1 Casimicrobiaceae bacterium | reverse complement strand
CGAGCTCGCGGAGATGCCGATGACCTACATCTTCGTCGCCTGGCCGCTCGCGGGGTTCACCTGGGTGCTGTTCCTCGGCGAGTGGTTCATCAAGGACCTGCGCTTGATCTTTGCGGATCGGGTGAGCCCCCTGACGAACGTCAGGAAGCCTCGGCTGTGACCGGTGCCGCGCTGACCCCGGGTGTAGCGGCGCTGTGGTTGTTCGGCACGTTCTTCGCGTTGATGGTGCTGCGCGTGCCGGTCGCGTTCGCGCTCGGGCTCGCGTGCCTCCCCGTGCTTTTCATCGAACCGCGGCTCTCGCCGATGGTCGTGTTCAACACGACGTTCAAGGCTTACAACTCGTTCATCCTGCTCGCCGTTCCGTTCTTCCTGCTCACCGCCAACCTGATGAACGTCGGGGGCATCACCGACCGCCTGGTCCGCCTGTCTCGGGCGATGGTCGGCAACTTTCCCGGCGCGCTGGCCCAGATCAACGTCCTGCTGTCGGTCTTTTTTGCCGGTATTTCGGGTTCGTCGACGGCCGATGCCGCGAGCCAGGGCAAGATCTTCATCGAGGCGCAGGTCAAGGAAGGCTACGACCTCTCCTTCTCGATCGCGATCACCGCGGTCTCGGCCGTACTGGCGGTAATCATTCCGCCGTCGATCCTGATGATCGTGTGGGGCGGCGTGCTGTCGGTGTCGATCGGGGCTTTGTATCTAGCCGGCGTCATCCCGGGGCTGCTGCTCGGTCTCGCGCAGATGGCCACCGTGCACGTGTATGCCAAGATCCGCCATTACCCGACGTATCCGAGTGCCACATTCAAGGAATTTGTGACGGCGGCCTTCGTTTCGATCCCGGCGCTGTTCACGCCGTTCATCGTCGTCGGCGGAATCCTGCTGGGCTGGTTCACCGCCACGGAGTCCGCGGCGGCTGCGGTCCTGTACGCCGCGGTGCTGTCGATCTTCTTCTACCGCGAGATGGACCGGCATCATCTGTGGACCGCGTTTCTCGAGACTGGCAAGCTCTCGGCCGTCGCGTTGTTCTGTGTCGGCACAGCTTCGGTATTCGGCTGGCTGCTGGCGTATTTCCAGATCCCCAAGGCGCTGCTCGAGAACGTCACTGCATGGCATCTCGGCCTGGTCGGGGCCGGTTTCTTCATCGCGGCCGTGTTTCTCGTCGTCGGCTGCTTCCTTGACGCAATTCCGGCCATCATCATCGTCGGCACCACGCTGCAACCGCTCGCGGCCTCGGTCAATATGCATCCGGTGTCCTTCGCGATCATCGGAATCGTCGCGTTGGCCTTCGGGCTCGTCACGCCGCCGTACGGCCTGTGCCTGATGATTTCCTGCGCCATCGCGAAGGTACGGCTGCGGTACGCTCTCAAGGACACCATGATCATGCTGGTCCCGATGCTGCTGGTCCTCGCGATGATGATCGTCTGGCCGGAGATTCCGCTGCTGCTGCCCAGGTGGCTGCGCCCGGAGTTCCTCAAGTAGGAGGACCGCCATGCTGCACAGCCGACCGTTGTGTCCCGGGTTCGGCCTCGAAGCAACCGGCGTCGATGTGTCCAAACCGCTGTCCGGCGCCGAATTCGCCGAGCTCGAGCAGACGTTCTTCCGCGCCCAGGTCCTGGTCCTGCGCGAGCAGTCGCTGACGCCGGCGCAATACGTTGTCTTCGCGCGACGGTTCGGCCCGCCCGAGCCACATGTGATCGACCAGTTCCATCATCCGGACGATCCGAACATCCTGATCCTGTCGAACCGGACGCGGGACGGGCAGCCGGTCGGGCTCGCCGACGCGGGCACGTATTTCCACACCGACTACTCCTACCTGCAAGTCCCGGCGCGCGCGACGATGCTCTACTCGATCGAAGTGCCCAAAGCCGGCGGCAACACGCTGTTCGCCAACCAGTACGCCGCGTACGACGGGCTGAGCGAGGCGACGAAGAAGCGGATCGCCCCGCTCGTCGGCATCCACCACTACGGCAACCGCAAGGTCGCCGACGAGATGAGCCGCGTCGCCGCGTCGCCCCTCACCGAAGAACAGAAAGCGAAGATGCCGCTGATCACGCACCCGCTGGTGCGGCCGCATCCGGTCACCGGGCGCAAGGCGCTCTACGCGGTGTCGGGCAGCTCGTACGGGATCGTCGGCATGCCCGAGGACGAAGCCGTGGTGTTGCTCGACGCGCTGGCCGCGCACGCCACGCAGCCGAAGTACGTGTACAGCCTGAGCTATCGCGTCGGCGACCTGGTCATCTGGGACAATGCTTCGCTCCTGCATTCGGCAACGCTGACCGACCCCGACGACCCGCGCACGCTGTGGCGGATAACGGTCAAGGAGTCGTCGAGCGCGCTCGACGCGCTCGAGGTGCTGGCGCCGACGTTCGCGCGCGGCGCGATGTGACGTAGCACCGCATTTCGCCACTTCGCGCCGTCGATGCAATGCGCGGCGAACCGCGATAGATTCGCCACCGAGTTGCATGCGGGCCGGCCGCGATCGGTTGACTCAATGCTCGTGCCGATGATGCAGATCGGGGAAATGCGCATGCGCGTGCGTCAGCGGCTCGTGCCTATGCGGATGCGCGTGCGGCTCGGTTCCATCCCATGGAAAATCGTGGACGTGCCGGTGGTGCTGATCATGCCGATGCGGGTGATCGTGCGCCATCGCGTCGTGCGCGTGCAGGTGGCCGTGCCGCTCGCTCAGGTGCAGCCAGACGCCGAGGGCGATCAACGGCAGCGCGACCCAGAACACGCTGCCGGGCCGCTCGGCGAGCACGGCGAACGCGACGGTCACGCCGAAGAACGGCGCCGTCGCATAGTAGGCGCTGGCGCGCGCGGTGCCGAGGTGGCGCAGCGCCAGGACGAAAAGTACGAGGCTCACGCCGTAACCGAGAAATCCGATCACCCCCGCCGCGATTGCCGGCGTCCAAACCGGTGCGGGACCGGCCAGCGTCGCGGCGAGCATGAGATTCACCGCGCCGCCGCACAACCCTTTCGCCATCGCAATCGACAGCGCGTCGCTGCCGGCGATCTTGCGCGTCAGATTATTGTCCAGCGCCCAGCCGAGACAAGCGAATGCGATCAGCGGCGTGCCCCAGCCGGCGCCGGTGACGTCGCGCTCACCCCAGCCCAGCAGCGCGCATGCCGCAACGATCAGCGCCATCCCGATGACCACGCGCAGGCCATAGTGCTCGCGGAATGCCAACCACGCCAGCGCCACCGTCAACACCGTTTCGAGATTGAGCAGCAGGCTCGCGCTCGCACCGCTGGTCTCGCGCAAACCGAACGTGAACAGCAGTGGCGCGACGATGCCGCCGGAGGCGATGGCCGCCGCGAGCCACGGCAGATCGCGGCGCGTCAACGGTGATACCCGAGTCACTCGGCCCGTGGCGCGCCGCAACGCGAACACGATGGACAGTCCCACGCCGGATCCGGCGTAGAGAAATCCGGCGAGCCACGCCGGATCGATCGCGCCGGTCAACGCGCGGGCAAGCGGCGTGCTCGCCCCGAACAGGATCGCCGCAGTGAGCGCCGGGACGATGCCGGAGCCGAGCGTCATCGGCCGCTGCGGCGGTCTACTGCCCGGCGCGTCTGGTCAATACTTACGCGCGCTCGTGGAGCCGCTGGGCGTCGACGAGGCTGCGGACGTCGCCATCGCGCTGCCGCGGCCCCCCGCGGCTTGGGTGGCGCCGGCTCGGGCGGTGGCAAAGGCGCGCATGCCGGAGACGATTTCGTCGACGCTGGCGGCGCGGTAGGCGGTCGTCCCCGCAGGCGCGGCGATCAGCAGACAGCGGTCAACTTCCGAAATCGTCAGGAATTCGTTGCGGCCGCGCATCGCGTCGCGGTCCGCTGCGCCGCGATCGCTCATGTCGAAAGGTGGGTCCGAATCCTGATAAATCGTCGTGTCGCTGCGATCGAGCACCGTGTAGCAGGTGACCGCGTTCGCCGCACCGGGGAGCGCTGCGCCCGCCGCGAACACCGCGGCGAGGATGGACAGTCTGCGCATGATGGCCTCCATGGAATGGGCTCACTCTGGTACGGATTATAGTCGCTACTTGCGCAACAGCGCGATCCCGCGGTTCAGGCCCTCCAGCGTCAGCGGAAACATGCGGGGGCCGAGCGCCCCGAGCACGAGCTGCGTCGAGCGCGTGTAGCCCCAGCTCCGCTCGGGCTCCGGGTTGAGCCAGATCGCGTGGCGGTAGGCGTCGATCAAGCGCTTGAGCCACGCGATCCCGGGCTCGTCGTTGCTGTATTCGACGCTGCCGCCCGTTTCGGCCAGCTCGTACGGGCTCATCGCCGCGTCGCCGACGAAGATCAACCGCCAGTCGGGACCGTATTTGTGCAGGAGGTCGAAAGTCGCGACGCGCTCGTTGCGCCGTCGCGCGTTGTCGCGCCAGACGTGATCGTAGACGCAGTTGTGGAAGTAGAAGTGCTCGAGGTGGCGGAATTCGCTCTTGGCGGCGGAGAACAATTCCTCGCAGACCTGGACGTGCGGATCCATCGAGCCGCCGACGTCGAGGAAGAGCAGCACCTTGACCCGGTTGCGCCGCTCGGGCACGAGGTGCAGGTCCAGCCAGCCGGCGTTCTTCGCGGTCCCTTCGATGGTCGCAGCGAGGTCCAGCTCCTCGGGTACACCCTCGCGCGCGAAGCGGCGCAGCCGGCGCAGCGCGACCTTGATGTTGCGGGTGTTGAGCTCGACCGAGTCGTCGAGGTTGCGAAACGTCCGCTCGTCCCAGACCTTGACGGCGCTGCGGCTGCGCCCGCTTTCCTGGCCGATGCGGATGCCCTCGGGGTTGTAGCCGTACGCGCCGAACGGGCTCGTGCCCGCGGTGCCGATCCACTTCGAGCCGCCCTGGTGGCGCGCGCGCTGCTCCTCCAGGCGCTGCTTCAACGTCTCCATCAGCTTGTCCCAGCCGCCGAGGGCTTTCACCAGCGCTTTCTCTTCGTCGGTCAGCGTGCCTTCGATCGCCTTCCTGAGCCATTCTTCCGGGACCT
>JBGPYP010000313.1:0-3147 GCA_041493285.1 Casimicrobiaceae bacterium | reverse complement strand
CGCGAGCCAGACGCGTGCGCTCAAGTTGCCGTCGCCCTCGGCGCGCTCCCAGACTTGCGCCTCGACCTCGCCGAAGCTCAGCTGCACGGTCTCCACGCCCACGCGGCGGAACCGCGAATGGAAGACGCGTCGCGTCGTCGCGACGTTGAACTGCGCTTCGTCCTGGTCCGGCGGGGCGAAATAGAACTGCCAGAGCACCGCCAGCGGGTCGAACGTCGGTAGCTCGAGGGCGGCCGTCTTGTTGTCGTGGAGCAGCACGACGCCGGTCTCCCAATCGAAGGTCGCGACCTCGTGCCGGCCGTCGCTGGTGCGCTCGGCCGTGTAGAGATTCGGCTGCAGGCCCGCGCTCGTGATTGTGCCGGTGCTCGAAAGCCGCCCCTCGCCGCGGAGGAAGAGCGCGGCCAGGCCGCGCGCTTGGCCGACGGTCGTGATCGTGTACTGGTTGTCCGAGTGCTCGAGCCGGTAGACCGCGTCCCCGACGAAGAAGCCCTGGGTGCCGAGAAAGCCGCGATAGACCAACTCGATCCGAGGCGGCAAGGCTGGCGGCGCGGTCGCGTCGTTGGCAACGACAGGCAGCGCTTCCTCGGTCGGCGCCGGCGCGGCCGCCGCTTCCGGTGCGGGCTCGGGTTCCCGCTCAACGGCGGGAGTTGCGCTCGCCGCCGCGACTTCGCTCGCTTCCGCGACGAGCACGGGCACCGCGGGCGCCGCAGGCTTCGGCTTGCGCTTCGGCGGCGGATGCGCGACGACCGGCGCCGGAGGCGGCGGCATCTCGGTGATCGTCGCCGCGAGCATCGGCAGCGGCTCGGGCGCGACGGCCGGCGGCTGCAGCAGCGCGGCCGCGATGAGATGCGCCAGGAGCGACGCGGCGAGCGCCGCGCCGAGCACGCGGTGCGGATGCCCGCGCAGCCAGCGAAGAGGCGAGCTCGTCATAGCGTTCGAAAGAAGGCGGTCGTCATCGATCGAGAGCGAGCGGTGCCGTCATGATCACTGCAGCGCGGGAACGAGCAGCGTGTCCGCCCCGGCGGTCTCGTCCTTAACGTGCACCCGGTTGCCGTCGATGACCAGGCGATCGTCGCAGAACCAGCGCACGGCCGCCACGAGAATCCGGTGCTCCGCGCCCAGGACGCGCGCCGCGAGGCCCGCCTCGTCGTCGTCCTCGCGCACCGCGACCGCCGCCTGTGCAACGATCGGCCCGTGATCGACCTGCGGCGTGACGAAATGCACCGTGCAACCGTGCACCTTGACGCCGTCGGCGAGTGCCCGGCGATGCGTATGCAGCCCTGGGTACGCGGGCAAAAGCGAGGGGTGGATGTTGAGCAGGCGACCCCGGTAACGCGCGACGAAGTCGGCCCCGAGCACGCGCATGAAGCCGGCCAGCACGATCAGATCGGGAGAGAGCGCGTCGATCGCGGCAGCGAGCTCGCGCTCGAAGCCGGCCCGGTCGGCGAAGGCCGCGTGATCGACGACGATCGTCGGCACGCCGCGCTCGCCGGCGAGCGCGAGCCCGGCCGCCCCGGGCCGGTTGCTGATGACCCCGACGGCGCTCCCCGCGATCTTGCCCGCCCGCACGGCGTCGAGGATCGCCGCCATGTTCGAGCCGCGGCCGGAGATCATTATCGCTAGGCGTTTCATCGCCGGTTGCGGCGTTGGCGGCCGCCTCATGCGACGATGGTCCCCGGCGCGCCCGGCCGCCGGTGCTCCACCGAGCCGATCAGACAAGCTGACTCGCCCAATGCCGCGAGCCGCTCGAGCGCCGCGTCGACCCGCGCCGGCGACACGACCAGAATCATGCCGATGCCGCAGTTGAACACGCGATACATCTCCTCGGTGGCGACCTTGCCGGCACGCTGCAGCCAATCGAAGATCGCCGGTCGAGGCCACGTCGCCGGTTCGATCCGTGCGGCAAGGCCCTCGGGGAACATCCGGTGCGTGTTCTCGGTGAGCCCGCCGCCGGTGATGTGCGCCATGCCCTTGACCTCGATTTCCGTCAGAAGGGCGAGCACCGGCTTGACGTAGATCCGCGTGGGCTCGAGCAGCGTCTCGCCCAGCGTCTTTTCGGCCGTGACGCCGGCGATCGGTCGCGCGAGATCCGCGCCGCTTGCCTCGAGGATCTTGCGGATGAGCGAGAAGCCGTTGGAATGCGGCCCGCTCGACGCGAGCCCGATGAGTGCATCGCCCGCAACGATGCCGCGGCCGTCGATCGCGAGCGATTTCTCGACCACCCCGACCGCGAAGCCGGCCAGGTCGTATTCGCCGGGCAGGAACGCATCGGGATGCTCGGCGGTCTCGCCGCCGATGAGCGCGCAACCGGCTTGCGTGCAGCCGGCGGCGATGCCCTCGATGACCTGGCTCGCGACGGCGACATCGAGCCGCTCACACACGTAATAGTCGAGGAAGAACAACGGCTCGGCGCCCTGAACCAAAATGTCGTTGACGCTCATGGCGACCAGATCGATGCCGATGGTATCGTGGCGGCCGAGCGCGAAGGCCAGTTTGAGCTTGGTGCCGACCCCGTCGGTGCCGGCGACGAGCACCGGTTCGCGATAGCGCTTCGGCAATTCGACGAGCGCGCCGAACCCCCCGATGCCGGCTAAGACCTCCGGTCGCAGCGTCCGCTTGGCGAACGGCTTGATCGTCTCGACCAAGGCGTCGCCCGCGTCGATGTCGACGCCGGCCCCGCGGTAGGAAAGCGACGGGCCGGAGGCGTTGCAGGGCATTTGGATTGAGTCGCGGCTGAGGGCAGGGTAAAGTGCTTGGCTTTGCGTCCGATTTTACCTAAAAAAGTGACCTCTCCCGGCCTGGATCCCAACGCGGTGCCTGGCGCCACGGGCGCCGAGCCCGCGGCAGCCTTGCCGCGTCGGCTCCGGCCGGTGCAATACCTGTGGCTCGTCGGCGCGGTACTCGTGATCGCTGCGCTGTTGCACTGGCTCGGGCCGATCCTTACGCCGTTTCTGATCGGTGCGATCCTGGCGTACTTCGGCAGCCCGGCGGTCACGTGGGCCGAGCGGCATCGCATCCCGCGCACGTTGGGGACGCTGCTCGCGATCGGGCTCATTCTGCTGCTCCTGCTGGCGTTGCTGTTCGTGCTGATCCCGCTGGTACAGAGCGAAGTCTCGCAACTCGCCCGGCGCCTGCCCGAGCTTGCGG
>JBGPYP010000381.1:0-2426 GCA_041493285.1 Casimicrobiaceae bacterium | reverse complement strand
CTGGTCCGTCAAAAGATCGGGCACGATATCGCGACGCGCCAGCTCCGGCAGAACTTCCGCGCAGTTGCCCACGAGGCCCACAGAGACGGCGCGTTTTTGAGCCATGGCCTCGCGCAAGATGATCATGGCTTCATCCAGAGTGGGCGCCATGCGATCGCAATAGCCGGATGCGATGCGGCGCTCGATGCGCCTGGCATCGGCCTCGACGCACAAAAACGCCGCGCCGTTCAGGGTCGCGGCCAGCGGCTGCGCACCGCCCATGCCGCCTAGGCCCGCGGTCAGAATCCACTTGTCGGAGAGGTCGCCGGCGTAGTGCTGGCGTCCGGCCTCGTTGAACGTTTCGTACGTACCCTGCACGATGCCCTGGCTGCCGATGTAGATCCACGACCCGGCGGTCATCTGGCCGAACATCATCAGGCCCTTGCGGTCCAGCTCGTTGAAGTGCTCCCAGGTCGCCCACTTCGGCACCAGGTTCGAGTTGGCGATCAGGACGCGCGGTGCATCCACGTGCGTCTTGAACACGCCGACTGGCTTGCCGGACTGGATGAGGAGCGTCTCGTCGTCGTTCAACACCGTGAGCGCCGCGACGATCGCGTCGTAGCAGTCCCAGTTGCGCGCCGCGCGCCCAATTCCGCCGTAGACGACCAGCTCTTTCGGGTTTTCCGCGACCTCGGGATCGAGGTTGTTCATCAGCATCCGCAGCGGCGCCTCGGTGAGCCAGCTCCTGGCCGTGAGCTTCGTGCCACGCGGCGCGCGGATCACGCGATCCTGGGTCCGCGTCCGGGAGAAATGTTTTGGGTCGTCTCGATGCATGGTTGCTTTTCCGCAGGGTCAACGCGCATTGTCGCGCGCCGGCGGCGCTGCGTCATCCGTCACAGCAGCTTTCCGACCAATGGCATGAACTCGCCGCGCTCGACCAGCACCCTTACGCGCTCGAGATCGGGCGCGAAGGCGCGGTCGCGATCCCAGAACGCGGCTTCGCGGCGAACGAGCGCAACGACGCCTTGCAGGCGCGGCGAAGTCGCGAGCGGCGCGCGCAGCTCGACGCCCTGCGCCGCGGCGAGGAGCTCGACGGCGACGATCGCCGCCGTGTTGCCGGCCATCGGCGCCAAGCGCAGCGCGGCGTTGGTCGCCATGCTGACGTGATCCTCCTGGTTGGCCGACGTCGGCAGCGAGTCGACGCTGCGCGGGACGGCCAGCGCCTTGTTCTCGGAGGCGAGCGCCGCGGCGGTCACCTGCGCGATCATGAAGCCCGAGTTGACGCCGCCGTCGCGCACCAGGAAGGGCGGCAGCCCGGAGAGGTTCGCGTCCATCAGCAGCGCGACGCGTCGCTCCGACAGCGCGCCGATTTCCGCGATCGCGAGCGCCAGCCCATCCGCTGCCAGCGCCACCGCTTCTGCGTGAAAATTCCCGCCGGAGAGCACGTCGTGTGTCTCGGGGAACACCAGCGGATTGTCCGACACCGCGTTCGCTTCGGTGAGCAGGACCGCGGCGGCGTGCCGCATCTGGTCGAGGCAGGCGCCCATCACCTGCGGCTGGCAGCGCAGGCTATAGGGGTCCTGGACGCGCGGACAGTCGCGGTGGGAGGCGCGAATGGCGCTGCCTTCGAGCAGCTCGCGCAAGGCGCGCGCCACGTCGCGCTGCCCGCGGCTGCCCCGCAGCGCCTGGATGCGCTCGTCGAACGGCGTATCGCTGCCGAGGCAGGCGTCGACCGAGAGCGCGCCGGCGATGAGCGCGGCCGCGCTCGTCCGCTCGGTCGCAAACAGGCCGCAGAGCGCAAGCGCAGTCGACACCTGCGTGCCGTTGAGAAGCGCGAGCCCTTCCTTCGCGCCGAGGCGCAACGGCTCAATGCCCGCGTGCGCCAGTGCACGCTCCGCGGAGAGCGTCGCGCCATCGACGCGCGCCTCGCCTTCGCCGATCAGCACGCCGGCGAGATGCGCGAGCGGCGCAAGATCACCCGACGCGCCGACCGAACCCCGGCTCGGGATCACCGGCAGGATACCGGCGTTGAGGAGCTTCACCAACGCCTCGATCACTTCGTAGCGCACGCCGGAATGCCCGCGCGCGAGCGACGCGATCTTGAGCAGGAGCGTGAGCCGCACGACGGCATCGTCGAGCGGTGGGCCGGTACCCGCGGAATGGGACAGCACCAGCGCGCGTTGCAGCTCGGCGAGGCGGGCAGCGTCGATGTGCGTGCGCGCGAGCAGGCCGAAGCCGGTGTTGACGCCGTACACGATACGGCCCTCGGCGACAATGCCGGCGATCGTGTCCGCGGCGGCGTCGACTCGCGCTCGCGCATCGCCATCGAGCGCGACGGCGACCGGCTTCGCCCAGGCGTCGCGCAGCAGCTCGAGCGTCAGGCGCCCCGGTGTGAGATGTACGGAGGTCATGGCGATGTGCGCCCGCGTCCGGCGAGCATCCGCACG
>JBGPYP010000138.1:0-6917 GCA_041493285.1 Casimicrobiaceae bacterium | reverse complement strand
GATGCGCTGGCACGATTTGGGCTCAAGCGCGCGAAGCAAGCCATGCCGCTTGGTAGGTCCCCAAGCAAGTGGCTTGCGACAAAGCGGGTGGGCCCAAATCGCGGCCAGCCCTTCGGGTTGCGGCCAAAACCGCCGCTGGCTTTGTTGTCGGGCTTGCGAATAGGCCCCACTATTCGCTGCGCCCTACGCCGCGCCGGCGGCGGTTTGTGGCCAGCAACGCACACGTGTTTCATTGTGTTAGAGGCTCTAAGCATGCGCGCCCTCGCGCGCATGCGCCGCAACGGCGGCCTTGAACCGATCGCCACGATCGACGTAGTCGCGGAACATGTCGAGGCTCGCGCACGCCGGCGAGAGCAGCACCGCGTCGCCGGGGCGCGCATGTGCGATCGCGCGCGCGACCGCGACCTCGAGCGCGGGCGCGAATTCGATCGCGAGCGTCGCGCCGGAAAGCGCGGCGGCCAGCACGGGGGCATCGCGCCCGAGGAGCACGACCGCGCGGCAACGCGCCTCGACGCCGGCCTTGAGCGGAGCGAAGTCCTGCCCCTTGCCCTCGCCGCCGGCGATCAGCACGACCGGGCGATCGATGCCGTCGAGCGCCGCCAGCGTAGCCGCGACCGTCGTCCCCTTCGAGTCGTTGACGAACAGGACGCCACCGATGTCCGCGACGCGTTCCATGCGATGCGGCAACCCCTGGAATGCGGCCAGCGCGGCGAGCAGCTTGCCGTCGATCTTGGCCACCGTCGAGGCGAGCGCCAACGCGGCGAGCGCATTCAGTGCATTGTGGCGCCCGACCAACTTGAGTTCGGTCGCCTCAAGTAGCAGCGCGCCGCCGCGCGCGAGCCACGCGCTGCCGGCGCGCAGGACGAGACCCCAATCGTTTTCGCTCTCGGGGACGCCCGCGCCGAAGGTCTGCACGACGCGGCCGCGCAGCCGCATCGCCAGCGAGCGCAAATCGTCACGATTGAGGACCTGCTCGCCGCCTCCGGCGAAGATGCGCGCCTTGGCCGCCGCATACTCGACGATGCCGCTATAGCGATCGAGGTGGTTCTCGGTGACGTTGAGCACCGTCGCCGCGACCAGCTTCAGACTCGCCGTTGTTTCGAGCTGAAAGCTGGAGAGTTCGATCACGAACACGTCGGGCCAACGCGCTCCCTGCTCGTGCGCCGCGAGCACGTCGAGCACCGGCTCGCCGATGTTGCCCACGCTCGTCACGGCGAGACCCGCCGAGCGCGTGAGCTCGGTCGTCAATGCCGTCACGGTCGTCTTGCCGTTCGATCCGGTGATCGCCAGCACCTTCTGCGCCGGCGGCAGCGCGCGCGCGAACAGCTCGACATCGCCGACCAGCTCGACCCCGCGCGCCACGGCAGCACGGATCGCGGGCAGGTCCTTGCTGAGCCCGGGGCTGATGACGATGAGTTGCGCGCCGGCAAGCGTCGCCTCGGTGATCGGGCCGGTCGTCACCGCGACCTGTGGCAGCTCGGCGCGAAGCTGCGCCGCGCGCGGCGGATCGGCGCGCGTGTCGGCGACCGCAACGCGCGCGCCGCGCCGGGCCGCCCAGCGCGCAGCCGACAGTCCGGTCATCCCGAGCCCGAGCACGACGACGTGGCGACCCTTGAGCGTCATGGCTAGCGGAGCTTCAAGTCGAGAGGCCGAAGAGCACGAGCAGCATGGTGATCATCGAAAAGCTCACCTGCTGGTTTTGGCTTCGGCAGGCCGCATCCGCGGCCTTAACTTGCGCGTTGCGCAAGTTAGCCTTCGCCGAAACCAGGTTGTGGTTCGTACCGTTCATCAGCGAAGCTTCAGCGTAGAGAGTCCAAACAGGACCAGCAGCATCGTGATGATCCAGAAACGAACCACAACCTGGTTTTCCTTCCATCCCTTCAATTCGTAATGATGGTGAATCGGCGCCATGCGGAAGACCCGTTTGCCCGTCAGCTTGAACGACGCGACCTGGATCACCACCGACAGCGTCTCGACCACGAACACGCCGCCCATGATCGCCAGCACAATCTCCTGGCGGACGATGATCGCGATCGCCCCGAGCGCCGCACCCAGCGCCAGCGCGCCGACGTCACCCATGAAGACCTCGGCCGGATACGCGTTGAACCACAGGAAGCCCAGGCCCGCGCCGACGATCGCGGCGCAGATCACGGTCAACTCGCCCGCACCCGGAATGTGCGGCACGAGCAAGTAGCTCGAGAAGTCGGCGCGGCCCATCGCGTAGGCGAAAATGGCGAGCGCGCCGGCGATCATCGCCGTGGGCATGATCGCGAGACCGTCGAGCCCGTCGGTCAGGTTCACGGCATTGCTCGCGCCGACGATCACGCAGTACGACAGTGCGATGAATCCCCAGACGCCCAACGGATAGCTCACCGTCTTGAAGAACGGCACCATCAGATCGGCTTTCGGCGGCAAGTCGAGGTTGAAGCCGCTGAAGAGCCACGCCTGGAACAGCTGCAGAAACTGGCTGTTCGACGGCGTCGAGACGGAGAAGGCGAGGTAGACCGCGGCGAAGAGCGCGATCACCGACTGCGAGACGAGCTTGGCGCGCGCGGAGAGCCCCTTGGGGTTCCGGTGCACCACCTTGCGATAGTCGTCGATCCAGCCAATCGCGCCGAAGCCCAGCGTGACCAGTAGCACCAGCCAGACGAAGCGGTTCCTCAGATCGGCCCAAAGCAGCGTCGTGATCGCGATCGAGACCAGGATCAGCGCGCCGCCCATGGTCGGCGTCCCAGCCTTGATCAGATGCGTCTGCGGGCCGTCGTCGCGCACCGCCTGGCCGATCTTGTACTCGGTGAGCTTGCGGATCATCCGCGGGCCCACTACGAACGAGATGACCAGCGCGGTCATCGTCGCCAGCACCGCGCGCAGCGTGATGTAGCCGAACACGTTAAAGGCGCGCACGTCGGTCGCGATCCAATTGGCGAGCGCGAGCAGCATCAGCGGCCCCCGTCCGCCGCAGTGCCGGTGAGCGCTTCGACGACGCGTTCCATGCGCATGAAGCGCGAGCCTTTCACCAGCAGCGTCACGTTCGGGCCGGCGGTGGTGAGGCTCGTGCGCAACCCCGCGATCAGCGCGTCAATCGAGGCGAAGTGCTCGCCGCCCGGCCCGAACGCCGCGACGGTGTGCGCGGCCAGTTCGCCGGTCGCGAGCACGCGATCGACCCCCGCGGCGCGCGCGTACTCGCCGATCTCGCGATGAAACGCAGACCCCTGATCGCCGAGTTCGCCCATATCGCCCAGCACCAGCCAGCGGGCGCTGACGGCGCGCGCGAGCACGGCGATCGCCGCGCGCGCCGAGTCTGGATTCGCGTTGTACGTGTCGTCGATGATCGCGGCGCCACCCATCGCGAGCTTGGCCTCCAGCCGGCCGGCGATGGGCCGAAACGCCGACAGCGCGCTTTGCACCGCCGCGAGACTTGCGCCCGCCGCCGTTGCGCCCGCGATCGCAGCGAGGGCGTTGGCGACGCTGTGGCGCCCGGGAACGCGCAGCTCGAAGCGCGTCGCGCCGGCGGGCGTCTCGACCTCGACGGCGCTGCCCCACGGCTCGGCTCGATAGCGGGCGGAGATCGCCGCCGGTGCGAGGAGACCGAAGTCGCGCACCGAGATGCTCGCGCCCTCGGCGTTGCGCCTGCCGACGACCTCGCGCCAGAACGCGGCGTAATCGTCGTCGGCGTTGATTGCGGCCACGCCGTCGTGCGGCAACGCGTTCAGCGCGGCGGCGTGCTCGGCGGCGACATCAGCGACGCTCTTCATGAATTCCTGGTGCTCGCGCTGCGCGTTGTTGATGACTGCGATCGTCGGTTGCGCGATCGAGGTCAGCGCGGCGGTCTCTCCCGGATGGTTCATCCCGATCTCGACGGTCGCGGCGCAATGTGCGGCCCGCAAACCGAGCACGGTCAGCGGCAGCCCGATCTCGTTGTTGAGGTTCCCGACGGTAGCGAGCACGCGCTCGGCGCCGAATTCGGCGCGCAGGATCGCCGCCGCCATCTCTTTCACCGTCGTCTTGCCGTTGCTGCCGACGATGGCGACGAGCGGCAGCGCGAAGCGGCGCCGCCAGAACGCCGCGAGCGCGCCGAGCGCCGTAAGCGGGTCGGCAACGGCGAGCAAGCTGCCCGCGACGCGACCTGCGAGCGCTCCCGCCCGATCGGCGGCGACGACCGCCGCCGCGGCGCCGCGCGCGAACGCCTGGGCGACGAAGTCATGCCCGTCGAAGCGCTCGCCCTTGAGCGCGACGAAGAGATCGCCGGCCTGCAGCAGGCGCGAGTCGGTCGTCACGCCAGAGAAGCCGACGTTGCCACCGGAGAGCGTGGCGGCGATCGCGCGGGCAGCAGTCGCAGTGTCCATCATCGTCCGCCTCGCGAAGCGAGCGCGCGTGCCGCGTGATCCGCGTCGAGAAACGGCTGGCGCATGCCCGCGGTCTCTTGATAGGGCTCGTGACCCTTGCCGGCGAGCAGCACGACGTCGCCCACTTTGGCTCCGCCGATGGCAGTCGCGATCGCCGCGGCGCGGTCGAGCTCGATTGCGTAGCGGCGGTTGCCGGTGTCCCGAATGCCGTGAACGATGTCGCTGGCGATCGCCCCAGATTCCTCACTGCGGGGATTGTCGCTGGTGACGATCACCCGATCGGCCAGCCGCGCCGCGACGCGTCCCATCTCGGGCCGCTTGCCGCGGTCGCGATCGCCGCCGCAACCGAACACGCACACCAGCTCGCCGCCGCCGGCGACCGCCGGACGCAGCGAGGTCAACACCTTGTCCAGCGCGTCGGGTGTGTGCGCGTAGTCGATGACGACCAGCGGCGCGCCGTCGCCGCCCAGGCGTTGCATGCGCCCGGGAGGCGCTTCGGCCCCGGCGAGGAATCCCAGCGCCGGCTCCAGCGCTACGCCGCTGACCAGCAGTACACCGAGCACTCCGAGGAGATTCGCAGCATTGAACGCGCCGATCAGACGCGTGTAGATCTCGCCTTTGCCCCAGGGCGTTTCGACGGTGAAGACGAGGCCGGTATTGCTCGCGGTCAGACGCGCGCCGACGATGTCCGCCGCCCCGAAGCCGTAGGTGAGCACCTTGCGGCCCTTGCTGCGCGCCGCGTCGATCAGGCTCTGGCCGAAGGGATCGTCGGCGTTGAGCATGCCAACGCGTAGGCCCGGCCACGCGAACAACTTGGCCTTCGCTGCGCCGTAAGCCGCCATCGTGCCGTGGTAATCGAGATGATCGCGCGAGAGGTTGGTGAACAGCGCGACGTCGAACGCGACGCCGTTCACGCGCCCCTGATCGAGCCCGTGCGACGACACCTCGAGGGCGACCGCCTGCGCGCCCGCCGTCTTGAAGCCGCGCAACGTCTCCTGCAGCAGGGCGGCATCCGGCGTCGTGTTGGGCGCGTCCTCGAGCGCGCCCCACAGGCCGCTCCCCAGCGTGCCGAGGACCGCGGCGCGCCGGCCGGAGGCGTCGAGCCCGGCCGCGATCCAATGCGCGCACGAAGTCTTGCCGTTCGTGCCGGCAACGCCGACCATCCACAGTTCGCGCGACGGATGGCCGTAGACGAGATCCGCGATGGCGCCGAGCCGCGCTTTGAGATTCTCGACCGGGAGGTGCGGAACCTTCCATTCGCGATTCCACACGAAACCCTGCAGATCCCAGAGAATCACGCCGGCGCCGCGGCCGATCGCATCGGCGATGAACGCTCGGCCGTCCCGCTGCGTGCCTTGATACGCGGCGAACGCGTCGCCCGGCCGCACCTGTCGGCTGTCGGAGGTGATGCGCATGATCGGCACCGCCAGCTTCGCGAGCAGCGCGGCAACGTCCGCGTCGGGCGCGATCGCGGTCATCTCGGTGATCACGTTTCCTCGCGCACTTCGCTGCCCTCGGCCGGCAGGAGAACGTTGCTGACCGGCGCATCCGTCGGCACGCCGAGCAGCCGCAGCGCCGTGCCCATGACGCTGCTGAAAACGGGCGCCGCGACACTGCCGCCGTAATACTGGCCGCCGGACGGCTCGTCGATCATGACCGCGATGACGAGCCGGGGGTTCGAGGCGGGCGCGAAGCCGACGAAGGAAGCCACGTACTTGTTGGCGTAGGCGCCGTCTTCGAGCTTGTGCGCCGTACCAGTCTTCCCGGCGACCCGGTAGCCCGCGACTTGCGCCTTCGGCGCGGTCCCACCCGGCAAGACGACCATCTCCAGCATGTGCCGCACCGCATGTGCGGTTTCGGCTTTGAGCACCGGGCGGCCCGCGACCGGGCCTGCTTCCTTGAACAGCGTCACCGGTTTCAGCTCGCCGTCGGTCGCGAACACGGTATATGCGCGTGCGAGCTGCACCAGGTTCACCGAGATGCCGTGGCCGTACGCCATCGTCGCCTGCTCGATCGGGCGCCAGCTCTTCGCCGGCCGCAGTCGTCCGGATACTTCGCCTGGAAACCCGGTTTTCGGTGGCGCACCGAACCCCGCGTTCGAGAGCGTGGCCCACATCGCTTCCGGCGGCAGCGACAGCGCGATCTTCGCGGCGCCGACGTTCGACGACTTTTGCACGACCTGCTCCACGGTGAGCGAGCCCTCCCTGTGCGCGTCGTGAATGGTCGCGTTGCCGATCGTCAGCGTGCCCGGTGCGGTGTCAACGATCGACGCCGGCCCGAGCTTCCCGGCCTCGAGGGCCGCCGCGATCGTGAACGGCTTCATCGTCGAGCCGGGCTCGAACGTGTCGGTGAGCGCGCGGTTGCGCATCCGCTCGCGCGCGCCGCGGCTCCGATTGTTCGGGTTATACGACGGCCAGTTGGCGAGCGCGAGGATTTCGCCGGTGCGCGTATCGAGGATGACCAGGCCGCCGGCTTTCGCCTGGTTCGCCTCGACCGCAGCTTTGAGCTCGCGGAGCGCCAGATACTGCAGCCGGCTGTCGATCGACAGCGCGAGATCGCGCCCTTCCTGCG
>JBGPYP010000047.1:0-11972 GCA_041493285.1 Casimicrobiaceae bacterium | reverse complement strand
TCGCGGCCGGTGCTTTTCGGCGGCAGACGCGTGAAATACGCGTCGGCCTTGAGCGCGCCGAGCAGCTCCGCGTGCAGCCGTCCGGTCGCCGCCCACCCACCGTCCCGATCGAAGGGCGCGCCGGTGTGCCGCTCGCACCAGGCGTCGAGCAGCGTGTTCCCGGGTCCCGTGTCGAAGCCGCGTACAGCCCCACGCGGCGGCAGGTCGGTGATATTGGCGATGCCGCCGAGATTGACGATGACGCGGTGCCGGTCCGCGACGGCGAACAACGCCGCGTGCAATGCCGGCACGAGCGGCGCGCCCTGCCCGCCGGCGGCGAGGTCGCGATTGCGGAAATCGGCGACCACGGTGATGCCGGTCGCCTCGGCGAGCCGCGCGGGATTGGCAAGCTGCGTCGTATAGCCCAGTTCAGGGCGGTGACGAACGGTCTGGCCGTGGACGCCGATCGCGGCGACTTCGCCGGCCGCGATACCCGCTTGCTCGACCACGGCGGCGACCGCGGCGGCGCAGCAGTCCATCAACGCGTTCGCGGCAAGCGCGGCCCGATGGATCTCGTCTTCGCCGGAACGCTGAAGCGCGTTCAGCTCCGTGCGAAGAGCCGCGGGGAACGCGACATGCGCAGCCGCAACCGACCGTGGGAACGCGGACAGATCGGCGAGCACCGCATCGACACCGTCGACGCTGGTGCCCGACATCAGTCCGATGTAGTACTCGGACCCCACGTTCGGATCACTCGCCGCCGGCCAGCACCACGCCCGTGCCCAGCGCGAGCTCTTCCGCCAGCGGCGCCACGCGCGCCAGGTAATCCGCTCTCTGGGCGCTTGGAACCGGCTGGGCGTTCGGCAACGCGATCGTCAGCGGATTCTTCTGCACGTTGTCGACCCGGAATTCATAGTGCAGGTGCGGGCCGGTCGCCCAGCCGGTCTGACCGACGTAGCCGATGACCTCGCCCTGCGCGACATGCGTCCCCGGTTTCAGGCGCGGCGCAAAACGCGACAGGTGCGCGTACACGGTCGAATACGCTCCGCCGTGCTGGACCATCACCACGTTGCCGTAGCCGCGTTCTAGCCCGGCGACGATGACCCTTCCCGAAGCCGCCGCGTGCACCGGCGTGCCGGTGGGCGCAGCAAAGTCCACGCCTTTGTGCGCGCGCCAGGTCTGCAGGAAAGGATGCAAGCGCACCAGCGAAAAGCCCGAGGTCACGCGCGTGAACGCGACGGGCGAGCGCAGGAAGACTTTCCTGACGCTTCGGCCGTTCTCGCCGTAGTAGCCTTCGGCGCCGTCGGGCGCGCGCCAGAGGAATGCCCGGTAGGCAAAGCCCTTATTGACGAACTCGGCGGCGACGATCTTTCCCGTGCCGGCAGGCTGGCCCTCGATCCGGGGTGTCTCGTAGACGACGGTGAAGCGATCGCCGCGGCGCAAATCGTGCAGGAAATCGATGTCGCCAGCGAAGATATCGGCCAGCGCTGTTGTGACCGCGTCGGGGATGCCGACCGCATCCGCCGCGGCGAAGAGCGATGTCCGGATCTCGTTCGCGCGGAGATCCAGGCCCACCGCCGCGTCGGGGGTCGCGGTCCGAGCGATGAACCCGGCGCCGGCGCGATCGGGCGCGCGATCGACCGCGAGGACCTCGCCGCCCGGCGCCAGAGAGCGCAGCGCGATCAGCCGCCCCTCGCCGTCGGTCATGGCGCGGAGCGATCGCCCGGGCCGCAGCTGATAGAGCGAGCGTGTGCCGCGGTCGACGCGCAGGAACCTCTGCGCGGAGGCATCTTCGACGCCCATCCGTGCGAGCACGCTGCCCAGTGTGTCACCGCGGCGGACCTGCTCTTCGCGCCAGTAGGTGTCGTCGCTTCCGGCGGCCGCGATCGTAGGCAGCGCGAGGTCGCGCACGACGCGCTCACTCGGCACGATGTCCAGCGTCGTGTCGGGTGCGAAGCCGAGCGCCGCGACCACGCCCAGCGCCATCAGCGCGACTGCAACCGCAACGCGCACCCGCGGGCCGGGCGCCGCTGCGCTTTGCGCTAGAATCTCTAATTTGCTCGCCATGCTCCGTCCGATCGGTCTCCACGCCACTGCGCGCCACTGCGAGCCGCCACGCGCGGTGCGGCGGATTGTAGCAGACGCGTGACCCCATGAAACCCGACTCGCCGGACCTCGCCCACCAGCTCGCCGTGTTCAAGCGCGGCGCCGACGAGTTGATCGTCGAGGCCGAGCTCGCGGCGAAGCTGTCGCGCGGCAAGCCGCTGCGCATCAAGGAAGGCTTCGATCCGACGCGGCCGGACCTGCATCTGGGACACACCGTCCAGTTCAACAAGCTGCGACAGCTGCAGGACCTCGGCCATCACGTCATCTTCCTCGTCGGCGATTTCACCGGCATGATCGGCGACCCCACCGGCCGCAACGTCACGCGGCCGCCGCTGACCGCCGAGGAGCTTGCCGCGAACGCGAAGACGTATACCGATCAGGCCTTCCTCATCCTCGATCGCGAGCGAACCGAAGTCGCGTACAACTCAAAATGGCTCTCGGCGCTCGGCGCCGACGGCATGATCCGGCTCGCGGCCAAGTACACGGTCGCGCGGATGCTCGAGCGCGATGATTTCGCTAAGCGCTATCGCGAGGGGCAACCGATCGCCGTGCACGAGTTCCTGTATCCGTTGGCGCAGGGCTACGATTCGGTCGCGCTCAAGGCCGATGTCGAGCTCGGCGGCACCGACCAGAAGTTCAACCTGCTGGTCGGACGCGAGCTGCAGCGCCATTTCGGCCAGGAGCCGCAGTGCATCCTCACGCTGCCGCTGCTGGAGGGCCTCGACGGCGTCAACAAGATGTCGAAGTCGCTCGACAACTACGTCGGCATCACCGAGGCGCCGCAGGAGATGTTCGGCAAGCTGATGTCGATCTCCGACGAGCTGATGTGGCGCTATTACGAGCTGCTGTCGTTCCGCCCGCTCGAGGAAATCGCCGGGCTCAAGCGCGAGTGCGCAGGCGGCCGCAACCCTCGCGACGCGAAGGTGATGCTGGCGCAGGAGATCGTCACGCGTTTCCACTCACGACCGGCAGCCGAGGGCGCACTCGCCGAGTTCGAGGCGCGTTTCAAGGACGGCGCGTTACCCGAGAACATGCCGGCCGTGACGCTGCACAGTAACGGCGCGGGACTACCGGTCGCGCAGCTCGCCAAGCAGGCGGGTGTCGTGGAATCGACCTCCGAGGCGCTGCGGCTGATCGCCCAGCGCGGGCTCAAGCTCGACGGCGCGGTGGTCGCCGACAAGTCGCTCGTGGTCCGGTCCGGCACGACGGTCGTCGTTCAAGCCGGCAAGCGCAGGTTCGCGCGAGTCACCGTCGTCTGAGCGAGTGGCTGCATGGGGGCGGCTCGGATATCGGTGATCATCTGCAGCATCGACGCGGCCAAATACGCGCGCGTTACCGCCAACTACGAACAACGGCTCGCAGGTCACCCACACGAAATCATCGGCATCCACGACGCGCGCTCGCTCGCCGAGGGCTACAACCGGGGTGCGCGGCAAGCACCTGGCGACCTGCTGATCTTCAGCCACGATGATATCGAGATCGTGTCCGCCGATCTCGTCGGGGCTCTCAGGAGAGCGACCGAGACCCTCGACGTCATCGGTGTCGTCGGCACGTCGAAGGTGCTGGCAGCGCATTGGCCCGCGGCCGGGCACCCATACTTGCACGGCTGGGTGGCGCAGTCGGCGCCGGAGGGACAGGGGTTCTACGTCGGCGTGTTCGGCGTAGACGGCGCCCTGTCAACCAATCTGCAAGGACTCGACGGCCTGTTCTTCGTCGCCACGCGCTCGGTCGTCGAGGCGATACCCTTCGACGAGGCGACCTTCGACGGGTTTCACGGCTACGACATGGATTTTTCGTTTGCTTCCCATCTTGCCGGATTCCGCGTCGGCACGACCGCCGAGATTGCAGTGATTCACGCGTCGGGCGGCAAGTTCCGCGGGGATGCGTGGCAGCGCTGCGAGGTGCGGTTTGCGGCCAAGTACGGCGTCCATTTTCCCGCCGGGCACGCGCGGGCGAGGTCGCCGTTCTTCCGCACATTCGTGGGCTCGAAGGAGGCGATCGTGCGCGACTTCCCGCTCGATCGCCTGGTCGCGATCACGCAGCAGCTTCGAACCCGTGCGGCGCGTGGCGGAGCATAGTTGGCCGGCGTCGTCTGTCAGGCGATGCCCGGATTACCCGCGACGCCAAGCAGCCTGGGCCGATTCGGCCGGCGCGGCGCGATCGTTTTCTGCGCCCTCACGTAGCGCGCCATAAGGTCCCAGATCGGTTCGCCGCCACCCGCTCGCGCCTCTTCCGCTACCGGAGCCCAGCCGGCGACCTTGTAGCGCTTGCCTGCGGCGAGCGGCTTGCCATTAAGCCGCAAGTCGCCGATGCGCGCGCCCATCCTCGCGTTCGGATCGCAGCTGTATTGCAGGCCGCCGACGCGCACCATGTCGCCGCCCTGCTGATAGTAAGGGTCTGGGTTGAAGAGGTTGTCGGCGACGTCCTCGAGGATCGCCTTGATCGTCTCGCCCGTGAATTCGTTGACGGTCACGTACGGATACGTGATCGCGGTTTGATCGAGCAGCTGCTCGTAGGTGATCGCCTGGCCCGCCAACAGCGTCGTGCCCCAGCGAAACCCGGGCGAGAATGCGATCTCGGCGCCCTTCTCGGCCATCAGCGCGTCCAGGATCAGCTGATCGAAGCTGCCATTGAAGTTGCCGCGACGATAGAGCAAGCCCTCGGTGACCGCGAGCCGCTCGCCGAGCTTTTCCGCGTACGGTGCACGCAACCGCGTGATCAGATTCGCCATCCCGGCATCCGCCGGCAGGAAGTTGGCGAAAACCGGCAGCAGCCGATAGCGCAGGTCGGCGAGCTTGCCGCCTCTCACGTCGAAATCGACCACGGCGAGGAACTTGCCGTTGCATCCGGCGTTGGTCACCAGCGTCGTGCCGCTCGCGTTGGCCACGGGTATCGGCTGCGGGACGCCGTCGTGCGTGTGGCCGCCGAGGATCACGTCGATGCCGGTCACGCGCGATGCGAGCTTGAGATCCACGTCCATGCCGTTGTGCGACAGCAGCACGACCAGTCGTGCCTTCAGGCGCGCATCGTTGACCGTCTGCTGCAGTTCCTGTTCGCGGATCCCGAAGGTCCAGTCGGGCACGAAATAGCGCGGATGCGCGATCGGCGTGTAAGGAAACGCCTGGCCGACGATTGCGATCGGGACGCCGTTGACCTCGCGCAGCGCGTAGGGCGGAAACACCGGGTCGCCGAAATCCGCCGTCCGTACGTTTTGCGCGACGAACTCGATGCGGCCTTTGAGCTCGCGCTCGACGGCTTCCTTCACGCGCTCCGCCCCGTAGGTGAATTCCCAATGCCCGGTCATTACGTCGACGCCGAGGAGCTTGGCCGCCTCGATCATGTCCGCGCCCTGGCTCCACAAGGACGTCGCGGAGCCCTGCCAGGTGTCGCCACCGTCGAGCACGAGCGCGCCGGGCCGATCGGCCTTCAGCCGCGCGATCAGCGTCGCCAGATGCGCGAAGCCGCCGACCTTGCCGTAGGTGCGCGCGGCGTGCGCGAAGTCGAGCGAGGTGAACGCGTAGGCCTCGGGGCTACCGCGCTTGATCCCGAACCGCCTGAGCAGCGCCTCGCCGACGAGATGCGGCGGCCGGCCCGCGCCCTGGCCGACACCTAAATTTGCGTCGGGCTCGCGGAAGTACGTCGGCAACAGTTGCCCGTGGCAGTCGGTGAAGTGCAGGAGGTGCACGTTGCCGAATCGCGGCAGCGCGTAGAACGAATCCGTGGCGTCCCGCGCCGCGGTCGCGCGCGTGTCGAGCGCAAGTCCGGCAGCCGATGCCGCGGCGAGGACGTGCAGGAACTCGCGGCGGTTCACCGGACGACTATAGCACGCGCTATCCGCTGCGTCGGTGCCGGAGCCGCGCTACTCGCTCGAGGTGGATTTTGCCGCGCGTCGACATTGCCGTCATTGATTGACCGGGGACACGGGGTCGAGCAACAACGCCGCGACGTCCTTGATCTGCTGCTCGCTCAAGATGCCCTTGTGGCCGAACCGCGGCATGTTGGAGCACGCGGCGAACGCTTCGGAGTTGTAGATCTTGCCGTAGGTGTAACGCTGCACCTCGGCGCTGTTCCCATGTAGCTTGAGGTATTGATAAAGACCCGGCCCGATCGTGCCGAATGACAGCTCGGCCTTGGAGAGCTGGTGGCACGCGTAACAGTTGGCCCCCACGGGTCCGTTCGGGTCGTCGGAGAATTGCTTGCCGCGACCCTCCTGCGCGATCTTCTCGCCGTTCCTCCAATCGCCGAGAAGCTTCCCGTCGGCGGGATAGCGGATCGTCGTGAGATTGGCCTGTTCGATCTTCGCCGCAAGCTCGCTGGGCAACGGCTTCCCGGCCGCCGCGCTGCAGGTCCGCTGCGTGTCGTCCTGAACGAGGCGGTCGAGCCCGGCCTGACCGGCCGGCTTGAACGACGCGCCGAGCGCCGCTGTCGTCTTGGCCGCGATCTCGTCGTCGCTTGTCGTCGTGGCGCAGCCGGCGACAACGATCGCGCCCAACACCAGCATGCCCATCCTGATCGATCGGCTCATCGCGCGCCGCTCAGCGCTTGATCGCCGGCGCATCGAACGGTGCGCCGTTGGCATTACGCGCAAGAAACATCGTCAGCGCGATCGCGGCGTCCGAGCCGAACACCAGCTCGGGAAACCGCTGCTGGCGAAAGCAGTCGTAGAGCCGCCACTCGAAGGTACGCAGCTCGCCCTGCGACACGCGGTACGCCGGCCACGTCGTGTACGCCTTCTGCGCGCCGTCCGCGGTCATGAGATTCGGCAGGTCTTGCAGGCGGATGCGCTTACCTTCGTCGCCGTGGCAGGTCGCGCAGGCGAAGTCGTGCGTGCCGCCGCGAAAGTAGAAAATCTTCTCGCCAATGCGATATGCCTCAATCTCCTTCGCGTGCCGCATCGGGACGTCCATCTTGACGCCGCGCGACGCGGCGGTCACGTACGCGGTCAACGCCTCGAGGTCGGATTTCGCGGCGCTGCCGTTGCCGAACGGGTTCTTCTGCGCTTCGGCCTGCGTGAAACCCTGCAGCCTGACCACGCACCACACCAGGCGCGATTCGAGGTCCTGTACCCGGTCGGCGTCGGCGAAGTACCGCGGCAGCTGCGCGTACGCGCCCTGGACCACGCCCGCACCTAAGCCCAGATCGCAACTCTGCAGCGACGCCCGCTTCGGGCCGCGCGGCTCTTTCCACAGCGCCTCACCGCGGATCTCCCACAGTTCCGCCGGATTGCCGTCCTGCAGCGCGGCGCGGTACTTGGCGATCCCGTCGGCGGTCGAGTCCTGTGCCATGACGGCCGGCGCGAGCACGGCCACGAGCAACGCGAGGCCGGAGCGGACCCCGATCATGCGATCACGGCTTCGTCGGTCCGCTTCTCGCCGCGGTTGTCCACCCAGATGATCGTGACCTTGTCGCCCTTCGCGCCGCCCTTGAACCTGAACGACAAAAACGGATTTTTCGATATCGCGGTCCCCCATTGCGCCGACAGCACCGTCTTGTCGTTCCAGGCGACTGTGACGTTCTGGATGAACCACGCGGGAATGACCTGGCCCTTCGCGTCCTTGCGCTGGCCGGTCTCCATCTCGTGGCCCATGAGTACCTTGACCTCGGTCGAAGCGCCGACGATGCTGGCGCGGATTTTCATCGGATCGGCCATCTCAACCTCCGCAGCCGCCCAATGTGACCTTGATTTCCTTGGTCGCGACGTAGTACTTGCCGTCGGCCTTGACCAGCGCGTAGATGTTCGAGGTCTGCGCCATCTTGACGCGGGTCGAGATCGCCGGCTCGGTACCGGAGGGAATGTCGAACACTGCCGCGAGCAGGTTCGGATTTTTCTCGATCAGGATCGCGATCGACTCGGTCTTCGGGATGTTGCTCGTGACGCCGATCGGGACGACCGCGCCGTTCTCGGCGATCTCCGGGGTCTGAACGAACGCGATGTCCTGGCTCTGCGCCGGCTCGGCTCCTCCCAGCGCTTTGAGCGTCTCGCCCAGGCTGTGCGTTTCGAACGCCGCCTTGTTCCATGTCTGCGCCAGCGCGCTGCCAGGCTTGAGCCACCCGGCCGCGGCCAGCACGGCGAGCAGCGTCGCACCGCCCCCGGACTTGAGCAGCGCTCTGCGTTTACCCAGTGGACTCGATTGCCTCGGTTGCCTGCGCATGTCGCGTCTCCGCCTTCGATGTCGCGCATTGTAATACCGTAACCGCGCAACCGGAAGGTGGCGTGCCGCGACCCTCCGACTGCGTCGCCGGCGGGCTAATGGACGGTCGCGGAAGAGAGGAAACGAAGCAATGCGCCGGACTTCAACAGGAACGCGCCGTCGCCGACGTATTCGGCGCCGTCGAGCTCTTCGCGGACGAAGGTGACCTCGGTCTCCCCGAGCTTCAACTCCATCACCACGTCGTCGGCGACGGTCGATTCATCCGGTATGCGCAGATATCCGGTCTCGAAAACGATCCCGTTCACCTGCACGAACTCCGCACCGCGCATCGCTTCCGCCAAAGGTATCGAAGTGGCTGTCATGGCTTCCTTGAGCGCCGCCACAGATGGGGCACCTAAACCTTAGATGCGGCCACCCCGCGGGTGGTTCAAGAGGCTTCCCACGGCTGCCCGGCCAGCGCTATGAGCTGGTCCTAGGACCCGCGCCGACAAGCGCCGGGACGGCCGCTTACGCGGCTGCGACCAGTTCGCGGACGAAATTGGGCAGCGCGAAGGCTGCGCGGTGCATGTCGCCGTTGTAGTACTGGAGATCGCGGATCTTGCGCTGCGAGATCCGGCGATTGACGTCGAGCGGCGTGAGGTACGAGGGACTGAGCGTCGCCGACGCGCTGGCCATCATCCACAGCCCGCCGTACAGCGGGACGGTGACGAGGTATGGCGCGACGACCGCGAACGCGGCGCGCAGATTGGCGAGCCCCACGCGGATACGGTCGGGGTGCGCGACCGGCGAGGCGATGTGCAGGGTCATCGCGCCGGTGGGGTTGAGCCTCGCGGCGCAGGCGCGATAGAAGTCGGCGGTGTACAGCGGCTCCGAAGGGCCGCCGGGATCGGTGAGGTCGAGCACGATGAGGTCGAAGGTCTCGGTCGTGCTGCGCACGAAGGCGAGCCCATCCTCGACCTTGATCGCCAGGCGGGGATCACCCAGCGCACCGCGGTGAACGGCACCAAAGTATTTGCGCGCGACGTCGATAACGGCGAGGTCGATCTCGACCAGCGTCACCGACTTCATCGACCGGTACTTGAGCAGCTCCTCGGCCGAGCCGCCGTCGCCGCCGCCGATGATCAGCGCGCTCTCCGGTGCCGGATGTGCGATCGCCGCGGTGTGGACGAGATTCTCGTGATAGAAGAATTCGTCCTTCTCCGAGGTCATGAAGTGCCCATCGAGCCGGAACAGCGTGCCAAACGACGCGGTATCGTGCACCTCGACCGTCTGGAAGGGAGACTGGAAGCGCTCGAACTCGCGTGCCGAGCGGACGAAAAAGCCTGTGTCGGCGGTCAGGTACTCGGTCAGCAGCCCGGGCTGTACGTCTCCGCCGGATTTCTCCTCAGACATCGCGTCCCCCGCGATGGATCGCCTGGAATTTGGTCTGCTGCGGCATGAGCGCGTCCTGCATGCTGCGGAACAGCCGCTCCGCCTTGGCGGTGTTGTCCGTCGTGTAGTTGCACACGTAAACGTCGATCGTCACGAAGCCGTGCTCGGGCCAGGTATGGATCGCGAGGTGCGACTCCGCAAGCAGCACCGTGCCCGTAACGCCCTGCGGCTCGAACTGGAAGAAGCTCTCGCCGACGATGGTCATCCCGGACGCCTCGGACAGCCGCAGGCACAACGCGCGCAACGGCTCCGCGCGAGTCATCTCCGGCATTGCGGCCGCGCAGCCATACCATTCTCCGAGCAGATGGATGCCGTCCATTGTTGTTCTCCCCCAGCGCCATAGGTGCCTGGTTTCAGTTCTGTGAAACTCGATATTATTGCCCAAAATCGGAGCCTGGGCGATAATTTTAACGCTTTGCAGCAAGCGCTACGCGGGTCGCAACTTCCGCCGGCGCGAAACCCGCGCCTCCGATCGTGTCGCCCCGTCT
This sequence comes from Casimicrobiaceae bacterium, assembly GCA_041493285.1. Lineage (GTDB taxonomy): Bacteria > Pseudomonadota > Gammaproteobacteria > Burkholderiales > Casimicrobiaceae > PALSA-1003. The sequence goes on along the minus strand of JBGPYP010000047.1, from coordinate 1,816 downwards.
CCCATGACCGCACCGCTGACCGCGCCGACCCGTGCGTCCGCCCTCACGGGCAAGCCCGCCGCCGATCCCGGCTTGCTCGCGAACGCCATTCGTGCGCTCGCGATGGATGCGGTCCAGGCCGCCAACTCCGGGCATCCTGGCATGCCGATGGGAATGGCGGAAATCGCCGTCGCGCTCTGGAATCGGCACCTGCGCCACAACCCCGCCAACCCGCACTGGCCGGACCGCGACCGCTTCGTGCTCTCTAACGGTCACGGCTCGATGTTGCAGTATGCGCTGCTGCACCTGACCGGATACGCGCTGCCGGTCGAAGAGCTCAAGCGCTTCCGGCAATTGCACTCGAAAACGCCGGGGCATCCCGAGGTCGGCGTGACGCCGGGCGTGGAAACGACGACCGGCCCGCTGGGCCAGGGGCTCGCCAACGCGGTGGGGATGACGCTGGCGGAGAAGCTCCTCGCCGCGGAGTTCAACCGTGCGGGCCATACGATCGTCAATCACCGCACCTACGTCTTCGTCGGCGACGGCTGCCTGATGGAGGGGATCTCGCACGAGGCCTGCTCGCTGGCAGGTACGTTGGCTTTAAGCAAGCTCACCGCGATCTACGACGACAACGGCATCTCGATCGACGGCGAGTGCAAAGGCTGGTTCACCGACGATACGCCGTGCCGCTTCGCCGCCTATGGCTGGCACGTGATCGCCACCGTCGACGGACACGACGTCGACGCGGTCGACGCGGCGATCCGCGAGGCGCACGCCGTAACGGATCGCCCGACGCTCATCTGCTGCAAGACGACCATTGGCAAGGGGTCGCCGAACCGCGCCGGGACCGAGCTCGCGCATGGCCAGGCGCTGGGCGAGAAGGAGGTGACGCTGACGCGCGAGGCGCTGGGTTGGCCGTATCCTCCGTTCGAGATCCCGCAGGCGGCGTACGACGGGTGGGACGCACGCGAGCGCGGCGCACGGCTCGAAGGCGATTGGAGCGCCCGCTTCGCCGCGTACAAGGCGGCGCATCCGGAGCTTGCCGCCGAGTTCGAGCGGCGCACGGGTGGCCGGCTGCCGGACGCGCTTACGACAACCGCCGCGGCATTCGTGTCGCGGCAAGCCGCCAAGGCGGAGTCGATCGCGACCCGGAAGGCATCCCAGCAGGCGCTCGAGGCGTTGGGGCCGGTGCTGCCGGAACTGATAGGCGGCGCCGCCGATCTGACCGGGTCGGTGTTCACCAACTGGTCGGGCAGCCGCACGGTGACGGCAACGAGCCCGGGCAACTACGTCTACTTCGGCGTGCGCGAGTTCGCGATGAGCGCGATCGCCAACGGCATCGCGCTGCACGGCGGGTTCATCCCGTACGTCGGCACGTTCCTGACCTTTTCCGACTATGCGCGCAACGCCGTGCGCATGGCGGCGCTGATGAAGTTGCGCACGATCTTCGTCTATACGCACGACTCGATCGGGCTGGGTGAAGACGGCCCGACGCATCAGTCGATCGAGCACGCCTCCGCGCTGCGGTTGATTCCGCACCTCGACCTGTGGCGTCCCTGCGACACGGTCGAGTCGGCGGTCGCGTGGCTGCACGCGATCGAGCGCGCGAACGGCCCGACCTGCCTGCTGTTCACGCGCCAGAACGTGCCGTTCCAGCAGCGCGACGACGCGCGGATCGCCGCGATCGGCCGCGGCGGTTACGTGCTGGTGGACTGGGACGACGCGGCCGCCACCCGACGCGTCGTCATCGTCGCCACCGGATCGGAAGTTGCGCTGGCCACGGGCGCGCGTGCTGCGCTCGTGGCTGAAGGCATCGCCGCGCGGGTCGTGTCGATGC
>JBGPYP010000289.1:0-3512 GCA_041493285.1 Casimicrobiaceae bacterium | reverse complement strand
CTTACCTAAATCCTAGGGTCGGCATCCTGACCGGACGGCGCCCGCTGTCCACGATTTCGCACCCTTGTAATGCCATTTTTGTCCTGGACATAGCTGGACAATATTCAACGCCGGTTTGACCCTCGTTTTCGCGCCGTGCTTAAATAGCCGCTCCTGTCTGGGTTCGCGCGGGCGGTTAGCTCAGCGGTAGAGCATTGCTTTCACACGGCAGGGGTCACTGGTTCGATCCCAGTATCGCCCACCATGGAACCGAGGGGTTGCACGCAAGTGTAACCCCTATTTTTTTGCCTGCATTCGGGTCCGCGTGCGACATCGGCGCGGTTTTTGCATACGATGGCGGAAAAATTTACCTCAGAGGCGCCACGATGATTGCCAACTCCTTGTCCACCGTCTCGGTCGACGCGCTGGTGTTCGACGCATACGGGACGCTGTTTGACGTGCAATCGGTCGCGACGCTGGTGGAGCGGCTCTTCGCCGGCCACGGTGCGGCGCTGTCGCAGCTCTGGCGCAGCAAGCAGCTCGAGTACACCTGGCTGCAAAGCCTGATGCTGAGCCCGACGCAGCGACGCGAGGATTTCGCCGCGATCACCGCGCACGCGCTGGATCACGCGGCCGAGGCCCTGCGCCTGCCGTTGACGGTCGCGGCGCGGCATCGACTGCTCGACGCGTACCTCGACCTGTCGCCTTACCCCGACGTCGCGCCCGCGTTGGCGGCGCTGGCGCCGCTGCCGCGGCTGATCCTCTCCAACGGCACGCGCGAGATGCTCGAGCCCCTGTGCGCGTCGACCGGGATCACACAGCACCTCGAAGCAATCCTGTCGGTCGATGCGGCGGACATCTACAAGCCGAGCCCACGCGTCTACCAACTCGCCGTCGGTCATCTGAAGCTCCTGCCGGTGCGTATCGGCTTCGTGTCCTCGAACGGCTGGGACGTGGTCGGCGCCAAGGCCTTCGGCTTCACTGCAATCTGGGTGAGCCGCGCCGGCGCTCCGCTCGAGCGTCATGGCCCGAAGCCCGACGCGATCATCTCCTCGCTCGCTGAGTTGCCGGCGCTGGTCGGTCGTGCCTGATGTACTGCCGATACGCTAAGGCAACGAAGGGCGCTGCAACACTGCTGCGCGGCCCGTCTGCTTTGTTGTGTCCTCGCTCGGCGCTCGCCGTACTTCTTCTGTACTCTCTCGCGCCTCGCTCCGGGACGCCTCGCATCCGGGCCTGCTCGCGACGTTTTGCAGCGCCCTTCAGGACATGTACTGGCCGCCGTTGACCTCGATGACCTGCCCGGTAACGTAGCCGGACAGCTCATCGGAAGCGAGATACACGAAGGTCCCCGCGCATTCTTCCGCCGTGCCGACCCGGTTCATCGGGATCGTGGCCTGCATCGCTTTCAATTGCTCGGGCGTCGAGTAGCGCTCGTGGAACGGCGTCGCAATGACGCCGGGCGAGACCGCATTGACGCGAATGCCGTCGCCGACGACCTCCTTGGCCCAACCGTGGGTTGCCGTGGAGATGAACCCCTTGGCGCCGGCGTAGACGATCGCACCGGCGCCGCCGCCGTGACGCGCCGCGATCGAGCTGACATTGATGACGTTGCCCTTCTTCTGCCGCCGCATGATGGGGATGACTTCGCGCATGAACAGCGCGACGTGGATGACGTTGAGCGCGAGGACCTTGTGCAGGAACTCCTCGCTGTAATCCTCGATGCGCGTGCGGGCGACCAGGCCGCCGGCGTTGTTGATCAGCACGTCGATGCGGCCCAACGCGGCCAGCGTTTCGGCGACGATGCGCTTGACGTTGGCGCCCTGCGTTACGTCGCCGCCGACCAGCACCGACTCGCCGCCCAGCGATTTGACGTCGGCGGCGACCTTCTCGGCCGCCTCGCGGCTGGCGTTGTAGTGGATGGCGAGCCGGCTGCCGTGGCGCGCGAAGGCGCGTGCCGCCGCGGCGCCGATGCCCGTGGATGCACCGGTAATGAGAACTGCCTTGCCTTTGAGATCCGAGACCATGCGGTCGCCTCGAAGTTGTCGACGGTCGGGAAATTCGGCCGGATAAAATGTGCGCGGCCTGTCGCGAAGTATACTTGCCTCTTTTCGCCTTCAACGCGCTCGTACCGCACAACCGGCCGCGACGACCCGAGAGTCTATAGGTTGTCGTTGCGGCCCGCCGCACTTCGCCGCTCAACCTCATGCTTTCACCCAAGCGCCGAGCCCCCGCCGGCGCCTGCGACTGCCATATGCACGTCTACGAAGACCGGTTCCCGCTGGTCCCGCAGGCGACGTTCAAACCGCCGCACGCGCCGCTAACCGATTACCTGCAGGTCCAACGCGCGCTCGGGCTCTCGCGCGCTGTCATCGTGCAGCCCAACGGCTACGGCTTCGACAACACCTGCACCCTCGAGGCGCTGGCGGCCCTCGGTGAGGTCGCGCGCGGCGTCGCCACCGTGCCGGTTGATGTCACCGATGTCGAACTGGAGCAACTGACGCGTGCCGGCGTTCGCGGTGCGCGCTTCCACCTATTGCCCGGCGGCATGCTCGCGTGGGATTCGCTCGAACCGATGGCCGCACGGATGCCAGCTTCGGCTGGCACGTCCAGCTGCAGCTCGACGGCCGGGAGCTGCCGCGCTACGAGGCCGCTCTTGCGCGCCTGCCCGTTCCCCTGGTCATCGATCACAACGGCAAATTCCTCGAGCCGGTGGCGATCGATCATCCGGGGTTCAAGGCGCTGCTCCGCCTGCTCGCCGGCGGCAACACCTGGGTGAAGTTGAGCGCGCCTTATGAGACGTCCAGGCGGGGGCCGCCGGACTACGCGGACGTCGGCGCGCTGGCCAGCGCGCTGGTACAAGCCCAACCCGAGCGCTGCGTCTGGGCAAGCAACTGGCCGCACCCGGGGCGTAATCCACCCCCCGACAGCGCTGCGTTGCTCGATCTGCTGCTCGAATGGGCCGATGACGACGCGACTCGCCGCCGAATCCTGGTCGACAATCCAGCCGCGTTGTACGGTTTCTGAAACCTGGGGAACCTTACGCCGCCTTTTTCGCTCGGCACGCCGCGACCGCCTCGCGGATCGCCGCAATCGCCGCGGGGCGCGGGAAGCTCTTGCGATGCGCGAGCGCGATCCGGCGCGACGGCACGGGCTTGGCAAAAGGAATGGCGACCACTAGCCGGCTGTGATACTTCGGTGTCAGCGCGTCGCGCGGCAGCACCGAAACGCCTAAGCCCGACGCGACCATGTTGCGGATCGTCTCCAGCGAGTTGGTGCGCGTCACCGGCGCGTCGCCGCGGTTCAACTCGGGGCAGGCGTCGAGCACCTGATCGCGGAAGCAGTGACCGACGTTGAGCAGGATCGTGTGCTCGGTCGATAGCTCGGAGGGCTGGATCGTCTTGCGCCGCGCCCAACGATGCTGCTGGGGAACGACCACCTGGAACGGCTCTTCGTACAGGAAATCGGTCACGACGCCGGCCGGCTGGAACGGCAGCGCGATGATCGCGGCGTCGATGCGCCCGGTCTTGAGCGCG
>JBGPYP010000137.1:0-6971 GCA_041493285.1 Casimicrobiaceae bacterium | reverse complement strand
GGGCCCGCGCCGGTGATGAGCACGTCCTCGCCGACGAGGTTGTATGCGAGCGCGGTGTGCGTGGCGTTGCCGAACGGGTCGAAGATCGACGCCAGATCGTCGGATATGTCGTCCGGAATCCGGAACGCGTTGAACGCGGGGATCACCAGGTACTCGGCGAACGCGCCCTCGCGGTTGACGCCGACGCCGACGGTGTTGCGGCACAGATGCCTGCGCCCGGCGCGGCAGTTGCGGCAGTACCCGCAGGTGATGTGGCCCTCGCCCGAGACGCGGTCGCCGACTTTGAATCCGCGAACTTCCTGGCCGATCTCGACGATCTCGCCGACGTACTCGTGGCCGACTTGCATCGGTACGGGAATGGTCTTCTGCGCCCAGTCGTCCCACTTCCAGATGTGCAGGTCGGTGCCGCAGATCGCCGTCTTGCGGATGCGGATCATGACGTCGTTGTGGCCGACTTCGGGCTTCTTCACCCGTGTCAGCGTCAGCCCCGGCGCCCGCTCGAGTTTCGCCAATGCCTTCATTGGATCACGCCCAACGCCTTGCCGACCTTGGCGAACGCTGCCACCGCGCGGTCGATCTGCGCCGGCGTATGCGCGGCGCTCATCTGGGCGCGGATGCGCGCCTTGCCCTTCGGCACGACTGGATACGAGAAGCCGATCACGTAAACACCCTCCGCCAGCAGCGCATCGGCCATGCGGGTCGCGAGCGCCGCATCGCCCAGCATCACCGGAATGATCGGATGCTCACCCGGCACCAGTTCGAAACCGAGCGCCGCCATCGCGCCTCGAAAGCGCTCGCCGTTTTCGCGCACCCGCTGCCGCAGCGCCGCACCCTCCGGGCTGGCCAGGAGTTCGAGTACCGCGAGCGACGCCGCCGCGATCGCCGGCGCGAGCGTGTTCGAGAACAGGTACGGGCGCGAGCGTTGCCGCAACAGCTCGACGATGTCCTTGCGCCCCGCGGTGTATCCGCCCGACGCGCCGCCCAGTGCCTTGCCCAGCGTCCCGGTGATGATATCGATACGGTCGCCGACGCCGCAGTGCTCGGGCGTGCCGCGCCCTCCAGCGCCGACGAAGCCGACGGCGTGCGAGTCGTCGACCATCACCAGCGCGCCATGTCGGTCGGCGAGATCGCAGATCGCGCGCAGATTGGCGACGATGCCGTCCATCGAGAACACACCGTCGGTCGCAACCAGCTTGAAGCGCACCCCAACGCCATCGGCTTCGGTAAGCTTGGCGGCGAGGTCTTTCATGTCGTTGTTGCGATAACGAAATCTTTTCGCCTTGCAGAGCCGGATGCCGTCGACGATGCTCGCGTGATTGAGCTCGTCGCTGATCACCGCGTCTTCCTCGCCGAGCAGCGTCTCGAACAAACCGCCATTGGCATCGAAGCAGCTGCCGTAGAGGATGCTGTCGTCGGTGCCGAGGAAGTTGGCGAGTGCCGCCTCGAGCTCCTTGTGCACACTCTGCGTCCCGCAGATGAAGCGCACCGACGCCATGCCGAAGCCGAATCTATCGAGCCCCGACTTCGCCGCCTCGATGAGACGTGCGTCGTCGGCGAGGCCGAGATAATTATTCGCGCAGAAGTTCAGCACCTCCTTGCCGTCGGCCAGACGGATCGCCGGCGACTGCGGGCTGCCGATGACGCGCTCGGTCTTGTAGAAGCCGTCCGCGCGAATGCCGTCGAGGGTCCGGCGCAGGTAGGATAGGTAGACGTCGTGCACGATAAAGCCAAAATTAGGGTCAGAGTCGATTTTCGCACGCAACGGCGTCAAAGGACGAGAAACTAGGGTCAGACTCGACTTTCGCGCGCAACGGCGCTGCCTTGCTACTCTGGTGGGAAAGTCGAATCTGACCCCTGCTTTTGCGCGAGATCGATCGCCAGCTCGACCGCCGCGAACAGGCTGCCGGGATCCGCGCGTCGCGCCTTGTCGTCGTCCTCGGCGAGATCGAGCGCGGTGCCGTGATCGACCGACGTCCGGAGAACCGGCAGGCCCAACGTCACGTTGACGCCGTGCCCGAAGCTCGCATACTTGAGCACCGGCAATCCCTGATCGTGGTACATCGCGACCACGCAGTCGACTTCCGCGAGCATCGCCGGCACGAACGCTGTGTCCGCCGGCACGGGCCCGATGACGTCGAGCCCGGCGGCGCGTGCCGATTTGATCGCCGGCGCAATGACGTCGATCTCCTCGCGCCCGAGAAAGCCGCTTTCGCCCGCGTGCGGGTTCAAGCCGCAAACGGCGATCCGCGGCCGCGCGATGCCGAACTTGCTGACGAGATCCACGGCGACCACGCGCAGAATCTCTTCGAGCGCCGGCTGCGTGATCGCGGCGGGAACGGCGGCGAGCGGCAGGTGCGTGGTTGCCAATGCAACGCGGAGCATGCGTTGCGGAGGCCCGCCGACCAGCATCATCACGACGCGCCCAGCGCCGGTGCGCTGCGCGAGGAATTCGGTGTGCCCGGTAAACGGGATCCCGGCGTAGTTGATCACGCTCTTTTGCACCGGCGCGGTGACCATCGCGGCGAACTCGCCCGAGGTGCAGCCGGTCAGCGCGGCCTCGAGCGTGGCCAGCACCGCCTTGGCGTTGGCGGGGTCCAGGCGTCCCGCGACGACGGGGGCGGCGACCGGGAAGTGCGCGACCTCGAGCGTTCCCGCGGCGGTGGCGCCGCCGAGGCTGTACGCGGTGAAGCGAACGCCGGCGCCGAGGCGCCGGGCGCGCTCGCGCAAAAGCTCGATGTCGCCGATGAGCACCAGCCGCGCCGGCCAACTGCGCTCGGCCAGCCGCACGCACAGATCCGGGCCGATGCCCGCCGGCTCGCCGATCGTCACCGCGATCGTCGGTCGCGTGGTCATTTCAGCCGCTCGACTTGGGAGAAACTAGGGTCAGACTCGACTTTCATTCGCGCCGGTGCTCGTTTGGTGATCCGGTGGGAAAGTCGAATCTGACCCTACTTCCGCTCGACACGGATGCCCGTCGAATCGCCGAAGGTCTCGATCTGCACTTTCGCGGCGGCGGCGACGGTCGCGCCGCCTTCGGCGAGCACGATCTTCGCTTGCGCGAACCCGTCCAACGCTTGCGTCGGCTTGCCGAAGAGATACAGTGCGGCGAGCGGCGCGGATGGGTCGATCCCGCGCGTGCTCTGCACGACCGGGCCCAGCGGCAGCGCGTAGCCTTCGCGACCGAATACCGGAAACTTGTCGAGCGTCGCGCGATAGCGGATCACCTGCCGGCCCGCCAGGCGCTGCCGGCTCGCCAGGTCGTACCACGCGCCGGGAGGGAGCGCGACGTCGACTTCGCCGCCGTGCGCGACGATCGGCGCGACGAGCAGCGCGTCGCCGCACATGAATTGCGTCTCGTAACCGCGGGTGAGCGCATTGTTCGGAAACGCGAGCGGCATCGCCCGCATCACCGGTGCTCCGGTTGCGGTCGCGTGGGCGATCACCGATTTGAGATAGGGCAGCAGCCGGTAGCGGAACTCGATCCACTGCCGCGCGATGGCCTCGATCTCGTCGCCGAACGCCCAAGGTTCACGCGGGCCCAGTCCGTGCAGCCGCATGTGCGAGCTGAACACGCTCATCTGCAGCCAGCGCAAATACAATTCCGGCGAGGGCTGCTCCGAGCCGTAGAAGCCGCCGACATCGGTGGCGTGATACGGCGCGCCGCTCATGCCCCAGGAGAGAGCGCCGCGGATGCTCGCCGCGAGGCCTTCCCAGTCGCTCTGCGGGTCCCCGCCCCACTGGATCGGATAGCGCTGGCTGCCGGCCCATCCCGCGCGGCCCCATACGATCGGCGGTTGGGAGTCGGCCGGCGCGAATTTCTTCGTCGCGTCGTAGACGCAATGGTTGTAGAGGAGCGGATAGACATTGTGCAACCGCGCGCCATGATCGCCGTTGAACGCGACCGCGTCGTCGGGCACCTGCTCGCCGAAATCGCTCTTGATCGCGTCGACGCCGGCTTTGAACAGCGCCTCGTGTGCGTCGCGCCACCATGCGTACGCATCGGGGTTTGTGAAGTCGACGATGCCCGACGGCGGCAGCGGCGTCAGCACGCCGGAGAACGGCGAGGTCGCCGCCGCCGTATCCCAGACGAAGACGCACGGCTTGCCGGTCGCCGTCTTGAGCAGGAAACCCTTCGCCGCCAGCTCGGCGAACAGCGGCGAGTGGACCGACACGTACGGATATTCCCAGACGCAGATCTTCAGCGCATGGCGCTTTATGCGCGCGAGCGTCGCAGGCGGGTCGGGGTAGCGGGCCGCATCCCAGCGGAAGTCGAAGCGCGTCTGCACGTCCCACACGGCGCGGCCGTCGAGCGTCAGCACGTCGCAGGGGATCTTCCGCGCGCGCAGCTCCTCGGCGACCGCCATCGCCTCGTCGGCCGTGCGGTAGTACGCGCGCGACATCCACAATCCCAGGCTCCACAACGGCACGTCGGGCGCGCGGCCGGTCAGCGTGGTGTAGCGCTCCAGTACCTGCGCCGGATCGCGCCCGGCGATCAGAAACAGATCGAGCGCTTCGTCATCGACGACCGCGACGTACGAGCGATGCGACCACTCCGGATGGCCGACGCCGTGCGTGACGCGGCCGGGCGTGTTGACGAAAATCCCCCAGGCACCACCCTTCGCGGCGACGGCATTCCCGGGGCTCCAGCAAAACGGCGTGCACTTGTACGAGCGCCCGGTGTTGACGCCGAGCGCGTCTTCGACCTGCGAGGTCACGAGCTGCCCGCGCTTGTTGAGCGGACCGAACTTCTCGCCCAACCCGTACACGGGCTCGCCCGACGTCAGTGCGAACGCGACGAGCCACTGCGCTCCGTTGCGCGTCCGGCCGATCGTCGGCAGGCGCGTGAAGCCGCGGAAATGCTCATCGGTGATCGACGTCAGGAGCGGCTGCTCATCCCGGAGCAGGCGAAAGCGCAGCGGCTCGCCGGTCAGTTCGAATCGCGTTCCGCCGGAGGAGAACGACCACACACCGGGCTCGGGTTGCGCGACCTCGCAACGCTGCGCGCGACCGACTACGAGTCCGTAATCGGGCTTGGTGTTGGCACCGATCCGCATCCGGAACACGCCCGCGCCGAAGCATGCGACTTCGAGCACGTCCCCGGTGCTGGTCGCGAACGCGGCGCCCGACGCCGAAGTGCCCAGGCTGTTGGGCGCCGTGAGGCGGATATACGCGGTGGGGTCGAGTTGCATCGTTGTAGGTCCTCCCGCGCAAGCAGAGGACGAATGCTAGCCTGCGAACTTCGGTTCGGGCAGCCCGGGCACGTCGACACGCAGCGCGAATATTCCTCCCGATTTAGGCAGCCGCGCGAGCTCCTCCGGGTCGCGGTGCTGGCGCGCGGTCGTCACGTACACGGTCTTCAGGTCTGGCCCGCCGAACGCGCACATGGTCGGGCACATCGCGGGCAGCGAAAACTCGGCGAGCATTTCGCCGCGCGGCGAGAGGCGCACGATCTTCCCCCCGCGGTAGAACGCGCTCCAGTAACAGCCCTCGCGATCGACCGCGCCGCCGTCGGGGCGATCGTTCTCGCCGGCGAACCGCGCGAATACGCGGCGATGGGCGATCGCGCCGGTGGAGGCGTCGAAGTCCCACGCGTTGATCGTCCGCGTCGGCGTGTCGGTGTGGTAGAGCGTGCGCCCGTCGGGGCTCCACGCGAGCCCGTTGGAAATCATGAGGTCCGGGATCATCACCGTCAGTTTGAGATCCGGATCGAGGCGATAGAGCTTGGCGGTGCTGGCGTCGCGCTTTTCATTCATGCTGCCCGCCCAGAAGCGGCCATGCACATCGGCGCGGCCGTCGTTGAAGCGGTGATGCGCCGGATCGTACGGCGCGTCGGCGACTTTGCGCTCTGGCTTGCCGTCGCGATCGACGAACCAGAAGCCACCCCGCAGCGCGGCGATGAAGCCGCCGCATTCGCGCAGCGCGAAACAGCCGATCGCTTCCGGCATCGGCCACGCCGTGTTGCGGCCGGTGAGCGGATCGAAGCGATTGAGCGAGGGCGCATTGATATCGACCCAGTACAGGACCTGTTCGTCGACCGACCATAGGGGGCATTCGCCGAGGCTCGCCTTGATGTCGAGCACGCATTCAAACGCGGGGTGCATCGTCGGAGGTGAGCGAGACGGAAAGATGCATCCTACAAGAAAACGCCACACCAGGCGCGAGGACGCGCGTCCCCGTATCGGGCTGGCCGGCGTCCGCCCGGTTGAACGCGTCGGTCATGTGCGTGACCGGCTCGACAGCGAGATAGTCGCGCCCCGGCGGCACATACACGACCAGGTGAGCGCAGGCCGCGTCGGTACTGAGGGTCGCGGACAAGCTGCGCTCCGGCCAGTGGAGCGTTGCCGGCGGTCGCCAGCTGGCGAAGCAGTGGTCGAGTGTGGTCGCGCCGATCGGTCGTGGCTGCGCGAAGTCCCAGGTCGACGGCACGCGGTCGAGCCGCGTCGGGAGGACGGTGAAATCGGTCTGCCAGACGCCCGCTGCGGCGAAGCCCAGCACGGTCGCGGCCGTGCGCGGGAAGAACGGATGCCAGCCGAGCCCGAAGGGGAACGGCGCATCGCCGGTGTTCTCGATGGCCAGCGTCATCGTCAGCACGTGGTCGGCGAGAGCGAAAGTGTGTCGCGCCCGATACGGAAACGGCCACTCGCGCGCGCTCTCGCCGGAGGCGGTGTGCACCAGCTCAAGCTGCGCGCGCGCCGGCGCGTGCTCGACGACGTTCCAGGCGCGGTGCCAGCCGTTGCCGTGGATCGCGTGCGGATGACCGGCGAGATACCGCCGCAGCGGATACGCTGCGCCTTTCCAGTGCAGCGTCGCGTCGGCGATGCGGTTGGAAAACGGGATCAGCGGGTAGGACGACAACCGCTGCACGTCGCCTGCAGCCAGCGCTTCCTTTGGTGTCGGCCGCAGAACCGGCTTGCCGTTCCATTCGTACGCGGCGATCGCGCCGCCGACTTGCGGCGCCAACACGACGCGCG
>JBGPYP010000401.1:0-2237 GCA_041493285.1 Casimicrobiaceae bacterium | reverse complement strand
GCGGCGTTGCTCAACGGCATGACGTCGCACACCTTCGATTTCGACGATACGCACCTGAAGACGATCATTCACCCGACCGGCCCGGTCGCCTCCGCGCTGCTTGCGCTCGCCGAGCACATGCCGGTCACTGGGGAGGAATTCATCCACGCCTTCGTGCTGGGAACAGAAGTCGAGTGTCGGATCGGCAACGCGGTCTACCCTTCGCACTACGACGCCGGCTGGCACATCACCGGGACCGCAGGCGTGTTCGGCGCGGCGGCCGCGGCGGGCCGGCTGCTGGGCTTGAACGAGCAGCAGCAGGTCTGGGCGCTCGGGATCGCGGCGACTCAGGCGTCGGGCCTGCGTGAGATGTTCGGGTCGATGTGCAAGCCGCTGCACGTGGGCTTGGCGGCGCGCAACGGCTTGCAGGCGGCGCTCCTCGCGCGGCAGGGTTTCACCAGCGCGGTGCAACCGATCGAGGGTCGACGCGGCTTCGCCAACGTCCTGGCCACCGAGCGCGATCTCTCCAGGATCACCGATCGCCTGGGCGAGACCTGGGAGCTCGAAGCCAACAGCTACAAGCCGTTCGCCTGCGGCGTCGTCGTCCATCCGGCGATCGACGGCTGCCTGCAGCTGCGCGCCGAGCACAAACTCACCCCGGGGTCGATCGAGGCCATCGAGCTGACCGTGCATCCGCTGGTGCTCGAACTCACCGGCAAGCAGGTTCCGCGCGTCGGTCTCGAGGGCAAGTTCAGCGTCTACCACAGTGCTGCGATCGCGATCGTCGACGGCGCGGCCGGCCAAGCGCAATACTCGGATGCGCGCGTCGTCGACCCGGTCGTGGTCGCGCTGCGCGAACGCGTACACGCGGGCGTCGATTCCGCCCTGAGCGAGGACGCGGCGCTTGTCCGCATCCGGTTGAAGGACGGACGCACGGTCGAGCGGCTGGTCGCGCATGCCCTCGGTAGCGTTGCGCGACCGATGAGCGATCGGGACCTGGAGGCCAAGTTCCGCGGGCTCTGTGCCCCGATCCTGACTGAAAACGCGGCGGATGCCATCATCGCCGCCTGCTGGGGGCTCGACGCGAGCGCGGACATCGGCGCGCTCGCCCGGTTGACGGTGCCGCAACATCGCACTGCCGGCGCGACCGCATGAGGAGGAAGAGCTCCGGCTGTCGCTGCAGAAAGGCCGGATCGGCAAGCCGCTGATCGAGCCGTCTACCGCGAGGCTGCCGCGTTGGGTTACAAGACCGGCCGCTAAGCCACTGGGCCACCAAGATCTGCAGGGCGATGCAGGACGTCGCGAGCAGGGCCGGATGCCTCATTTCCCAACTGAGGTCCCGCAGCGAGGCGCGAGACATTACAGAAGAAGTACAGCGAGGGCCGAGCGCTCAGTTCCCAATGAGCACAACGAAGCAGACGGCCCGCGCAGCAGTTATGCATCGCCCTGCTAGTCGAGCTTCGGCGCCCGCGTCGCATACTCCTCGTCCTGCGGCGTCGCGGGCACCTCGCCGTGTGCCGCCGCGTGGCGAACGACCTTCGCCAGCAAGCGCAACCCCATCGGCGCCAGCGCGCGCTCCCACAGCTCGCGTGCGGTTTCGCCCTTGCGGACGAAGCACCAGTCCTGCGCGGCGATGGCCCCGGCATCCATGCGATCGGCGAGGTGATAGACCGAACCGCCGGCGATCGGGTCGCCCTCCTTGATGGTCCACTCCACTGCGGCAATGCCGCGATGCCGCGGCAGCAGCGAAGGGTGGAAGCCGACGCCGCCGAGACGCGCGCGAGCCAATGCGTCCTTGCTGACGCGGGCGTGGCTGTGCGCGGAAACGATCAGGTCGGTGCCCTCGGCGATGGCGCTCGCCGGGACGATATGCGGATCATCGAGCACGACGACCTCGACGCCAGCCGCCCGCGCCGCGATCGCCAGGCGGTCTTCCGCGTCCGGCACGACCACGCGCACGATTTCGACGCTGTTCGCGTGCAGTGCCCCGAACGCCGCGGTGCCGAAATAGCGCGATCCGACCATCGTTATCTTCACGGTCTATCCTCCGTCCGCGGCGCCTTCGCGAACTGCGGCCTCTGGCCTAAGGAACCTCTGAATAAGCCCCGCATGGCCGCGACGGAGGCTTTCCGGGATGAGATGCGCGAAGCGGCGCGAAGCCCGTGGCAGGCCCCACGGGCGAGTGGCGCGACAAAGCAGATCGCCCGGAAAGCCCCGTCCCTTCGGGTTTCGGCGCAATGGCACTCATCTGCGTTGTT
>JBGPYP010000253.1:0-4041 GCA_041493285.1 Casimicrobiaceae bacterium | reverse complement strand
GTCGAGGATCTTCGTCATCTCCCGCGGCAGCGGGCGGCGGGTCGCCGTATCGCCGGTCGTGGTCGCGTTCACTTAAGTCAGGGTCCCCGAATGTCCCCGCCGTGCCAGCCACCCCAGGCCAGGGGGCCGGTCGGCTCGACGGGACTTAGGCGGCTTGGTCCCGCGGCTCAAGTCGGCCGGCCTTGGCCGCCCCAGGAGTCGGTGGCTTTCGCGTTCCGAAACCCAGTTCTTAACTCCTGCCGCCAAGTTACTGTATCACACGCAGTTTCGTGGCGCCAATGCAATAAAAGCCCGCTTAGCCGCCGGAAAGTGCCTTCCAGGCCTTTTCGAGACGTTTGTATGACACCGGGAACGGCGTGCGCAGCTCCTGCGCAAAGAGCGAGACTCGAAGCTCCTCGATAAGCCATCGGAAGGCTTCGAGCGCGGGCTCGCGCCGCCCCGCCACACGGTTCGCTTCCTCGCGCTCGCGATAGCGCTGCCAAAGCGCGGCGACGGCCTCGGCGTGTTTCGCGTCGCGCTGGGGGTTTTCCGGATATTTGGCCAGACGCCGATCGAGCGCCTTCAGGTACCGCGGCACGTGAACCAACGCACTCCACGGCGCGGCGGAGAAGAATCCCGGTGCAACCAGCCGATCGCGTAGCGCGGCGGCCTCGGCGCCAAGCCGCGCGAGCGGCTTCGGCAGCGCGGCGATGCGCCGCGACACCGCGTGGTACTCGGCGGCGACCGCCGAAAGCAGGCGAAACGCGGACTCCGCGACCGCCGGCAGGCGTGTGCGCGCCCGCTTGACCTGCTCGGCGAAGGCGCGCTCCGATCGCGGCAGCGGATCCTCGCCGATGAACGCCCGGTCGCGCACCGCGGCGAGCACGTCAGCGAGCAGCGCATCGCTCGCAAGCGCGGGCTTGAGCGCCAGCGCGGCCTGGACGAACCCGGGCTCGCCTTTCTCCCAGCGTCGCAATGCGTCTTTGAGTTGCGCGCGCATGAGCGTGATAATGGCAGCGCGCGTCGCGGCGTCGGCGGCGGGCCGAGTGTCGAGGAGCTTGAGCGACACGCTGTCGGCTTCCTCGACCAACGCGGGATACCCGGTCAGGCGGCGCCCATCGCGAACGACCGACAACGTCTCGGGCAGGTCGCCGAAATCCCAGGTCCGGATGCCCTTGCGCTCAAATCCGGGTTCGGTCGCGGCGAAGGTGAGTTGCGCCGCCTCGCCGAGCTTACCGCGCAGCGCCGCGAGGTCGCGGCCCGCCGCCAGCTCCTGACCGGCGGCGTCGACTACGCGCAGGTTCACCGAAAGATGCGGCGGGGGCTCCTGCGCATCCCAAACATCGGGAGGCAGCGGCGCAGCGAGACGCGCGGCGAGGAACGCGCGCAATGCGTCGGTGAAGGGCTCGCCGTGGCGCACCGGCCGTTCGAGGAACGCGGTCACGACTTCCGGCAACGGCGTCAAACGGTTGCGCCACGCCTTGGGCAGCGCTTTCACGTACCAGTTCACCTTCTCGCGGACCATGCCCGGCACCAGCCACGAGAGCCGCGCCGCATCGACCTGATTGAGCAGCACCAGGGGAACGGTCAGCGTGAGGCCGTCGTGCGGGTGCCCGGGCGCGAAGCGATACTTGAGCGGCAGCCGGATGCCCGCCAGGTCGAGAAATTCGGGGAACTGCTCCGCGGTGACGCTCTCCGCGGCATGCCGCATCAGCGCCTCGCGGGTCATGAACAGTCGCCTGGGCTCGGTCGCCTCCGCGTCGTGGCGCCAGCGGTCGAACGCGGCCGCGGTGCAGACCCCTTCGGCGATGCGCCCAGCGTAGAAGGCGTAGATCGCCTCGTCATCGACCAGCACATCCTGGCGTCGCGCCTTGTGCTCCAGCAGAGCGACTTCGGCCCGCAGCGCGCGGTTGTGCGCGAAGAACGGCGCGCGGGTGTCGAAGTCCTCCGCGACCAGCGCCTCGCGGATGAACACCTCGCGCGCGACCGCCGGCGCGATCGCGCCGTACGAAACGCGCCGGCGCGGCACGAGCGTCAGACCGAACAACGTGACGCGCTCGCTCGCGACGACCTCGCCGCGGTCCCTGTCCCAATGCGGCTCGAACCAGGTCTTGTCGACCAACTCGCCCGCGGCCGCTTCGACCCACTCCGGGTCGATCTTCGCCGCGCAACGCGCGTACAGCCGCGTGGTCTCGGTCAATTCGGCGGCGAGCACCCATTTCGGCCCCTTCTTCGCCAGGCCCGAGCCCGGATGGAGGAAAAACTTGATACCGCGCGCACCGAGGTAGTGCTCGTCGGCGTCGGGCTTGTTGCCGATGTTCGACAAGAGCCCCACGAGCAGCGCCCGATGAATGAGCGCGTAGCGGCCATCGTCAATCTTCTCCGGCAATGTGTCCGACCAGCGCCAACCCAGCTCGCGCACCTGCTCCGCCAGCTGGTGATGAAGATCGCGCCATTCCACCAGCCGCAGATACGACACAAAGTGCGCGCGGCAGCGCTCGACCAGGCGGCGATGCGACAGCGCTTCGGCTAGCGCATCGGCGAAGAACTGCCACAGCGCGACCAGGCTCAGGAAATCGGAGCGCTCGTCGCGAAAGCGCAAATGCGCCTGATCAGCCGCCTGTTGCTTCTCCAGCGGCCGCTCGCGCGGATCGGGAACTGCCAGGGCGCTCGCGATCACCAGCATCTCCGCAAGGCAACCCAGCTCCCGGCCGGCGACGATCATCCGGCCGATGCGCGGGTCGACCGGGAGTTGCGCAAGCTCGCGCCCGAGCGGCGTGAGCCGTCGTCCGGTATCGACGGCGGAAAGCTCCTGCAGCAGCTGGTAGCCGTCGACGATCGCCCGCGTGCCGGGCGGATCGAGGAACGGGAACGCGGCAACCTCGGGGAGGTCGAGTGCAGCCATACGCAGGATCACCGCCGCCAGCGACGAGCGCAGGATCTCCGGATCGGTGAAGCGCGGCCGCGCAGCGAAGTCGTCCTCGCCGTAGAGGCGCACGCAGATGCCCTCCGCGACCCGGCCGCAGCGGCCGGCGCGCTGCGCCGCCGCGGACTGGGCGATCTTCTCGATCTGCAGCAGCGTGACCTTGTTGCGCAGCGAGTAGCGGCGGACCCGCGCCAGTCCCGAATCGATCACGTAGCGGACGCCCGGCACGGTGAGCGAGGTCTCGGCCACGTTGGTCGCGAGCACCAGGCGCCGGCCCTGGCTGGGCGCGAACACGCGCTGCTGCTCGGCGACCGAAAGCCGCGCGTACAGCGGCAGCACCTCGACCGAGCGCGCGTACGGCCGGCGCGCCAGGCTTCCGCGCGCGAGTTCGGCGGTTTCGCGGATCTCGCGCTCGCCGGGAAGAAAGACGAGGATATCGCCCGGGCCTTCGCGCCAGAGGTCTTCCGCCGCCGCGATGACGGCTTCCTCCAACGGCTGCTCATCGTCGTCCTCGTCGGCCGCCGGCGGGCGATAGCGGATCTCGACCGGGTACGTCCGTCCCGACACTTCGATCACCGGCGCGGGACGGTCGCCATCGCCGAAGTGGCGCGCGAAGCGCTCCGCATCGAGCGTCGCGGAGGTCACGATCACCTTGAGGTCGGGCCGCCGCGGCAGCAGCTCCCTGAGGTAGCCGAGCAGAAAGTCGATGTTGAGACTGCGCTCGTGCGCCTCGTCGACGATGATCGTGTCGTACGCCGCGAGCAGCCGGTCGCGCTGCGTCTCCGCGAGCAGAATGCCGTCGGTCATGACCTTGACGTACGCGTCGGGCCCGGTACGATCGGTGAAGCGCACCTTGAACCCAACGACGGTGCCCAGCGGTGTCGCGAGCTCCTGCGCGATACGCGTGGCGACGCTGCGCGCAGCCATCCGCCGCGGTTGCGTGTGGCCGATGAGCCCGCGCACGCCGCGCCCCTGCTCGAGGCAGATCTTCGGCAGCTGGGTGGTCTTGCCCGAACCGGTCTCGCCGCAGACGATCACGACGCGATGCTCGCGGATCGCGGCGGCGATATCGTGGCGCCGCGCGGAGACGGGCAGCTCCGGCGGATAGGCGATGCGAGGCATCGCCGCGGCGCGCG
>JBGPYP010000251.1:0-4077 GCA_041493285.1 Casimicrobiaceae bacterium | reverse complement strand
CGTCGAAAAAACCCTCGAGCAGCAGGATCCGACGTGCGTAATGGCGCTTGCGCAACGTTACTGCGGCGTCGAGCTCGACCAGTGCGAGCCCGTCGGCGGCGCCCAGCGCGGGAAGCACACGCCTGAGCCCGTGCCCGTACGCATTGGCCTTGACGACGGCGAGCACCTGCGCACCAACCGCGCGCTCGCGCGCCTTGGCGAGATTCGCGCGCAGTGCCGAGAGATTGACCTGCGCGATGAGCGGACGGGACATGGCAACCGGGAGCGAATGAGCGCGACGAAAGATGAACCCGGCCCGTGCGGGTTTGGTCTGGAGCAGGGAATCGTGGTATAAGGCGCGAGCCGCATGCGCCGGCCGGTTTTATTATACAACTACGCGCAGCGAACGCCCCCCGGCAGCCTGCGGCCCGGCCGTCGAGTCCCGGAGCGCACGCACCATTTGAGACAATGCAAGCCGGGTTCTACACCATCATGGCGGCGCAGTTCTTCTCGTCGCTCGCCGACAATGCGCTGCTGGTCGCCGCCATCCAGCTGCTGCGCGATCTCGAATCGCCGGCATGGATGACGCCTTCGCTCAAGCAGTGCTTCGTCCTCTCCTACGTACTGCTCGCGCCGCTCGTGGGCGCGTTCGCCGATTCGATGGCCAAGGGCCGCGTGATGCTGGTCACCAACGGCGTCAAGATCGTCGGCTGCGGCCTGATGCTGTTCACTCTTCACCCGCTTGCGGCCTACGCGATCGTGGGGCTTGGCGCGGCGGCTTATTCGCCGGCGAAGTACGGCATCCTCACCGAGTTGCTGCCGGCGCGGCAGCTCGTGATCGCCAACGGCTGGATTGAGGGCACGACGGTCGCATCGATCATTCTCGGCGTGGTGCTCGGCGGCGTTCTGATCAGCGGCCCGGTTTCAAGCGTATTGCTGGCGATCGACATCCCGAAGATCGACACCGGCATCGAGACGCCGCCGCAGGCGGCGATCGCCGTGATCATGGCCTGTTACGCGATCGCGGCGGCGATCAACTGGTACATTCCCGACACGGGCGTCGAGCGGCGCGTCCCGAGCAAGAATCCGCTCTTCCTGATCCGCGAGTTCGCGCACTGCAACGCGCTGTTGTGGCGCGACAAGCTCGGCCAGATCACGCTGGCCACGACGACGCTGTTCTGGGGCGCGGGTGCGACGCTGCAGTTCATCGTCATCGACTGGGCGGCGACGCACTTGGGCTACAACCTAACCGGCGCAGCAGTAATGCAGGGTGTTGTCGCGTGTGGCATTGCGCTCGGCGCCGCGCTCGCCGCCCGCTTCGTGCCGTTGCGCGGCGCGGTCAAGGTGCTGCCGCTGGGCGTGCTGATGGGGATCGCCGTGATCGTGATGGTCGGTGTGACCAGCCTGGGTTGGGCCGTCTTTCTGATGACGGTGATCGGAGCACTCGCGGGATTCTTCGTCGTGCCCATGAACGCACTGCTGCAGCATCGCGGCCATGTGCTCATGGGCGCCGGGCACTCGATCGCGGTGCAGAACTTCAACGAGAACATCGGCGTGCTGGTGATGCTCGCGTGTTATGCGGTCATCGTGTATGCCGGGTTGTCCATCAACGCCGCGATCGTGCTCTTCGGATTGTTCGTCGCCACCGCGATGCTGCTGGTCATCTGGCGGCACCGGCTGAATGTCGCCGCCGGCGACGTAAAGCACTTGGTCGCGGTCGAGCGCGCGGAGGCGAAGGCGGGACGGCTGTAGCGCCGATTCGCACCTACAACACAATCGGCTGATCGGGCAGCTCGTTCGGCCCGGCGGCGCGGCGCGGGAAGTGCTGCGCCAGCAGCTCGCCGATCGCGTTGATCCCGTCGATCGCGCCGTCTTCGAAGCGGCCTTCCCGGAACGCCGATTCCATCGCCCGGCAGATCGCGTCCCAGGTATCCTGCGCCACCCTGCGGTTGATGCCGCGATCGGCGATGATCTCGACGTCCTTGTCGGCGAGTAACACGTATACGAGCGCGCCGCTGTTTTCCTCGGTGTCCCAGATGCCGAGCTGGCCGAACAGTTGCAACGCGCGCTCCCGGGGCTGCAGGCCGCGGAACACGTGCGCGAGCGGGAGTGAGGCTTCGACGACGAAGCGAACCTGCCCCTCATGCAGCCGTTCGCCGGCGGCGATCGCGTCCTCGATGCGCTTCAACGCCTGCGCCGAGAACTTGCGTCGCGCACTCAGGTGGTCGGTGAGGAAGTGGCGGCCGAGGCGCCGCGGCTTGGTTGCAGTCGTCCTGTTCATGGTCGCTCGCTCTAAGTCCATCCGCCGGACGCGCCGCCGCCGCCGAAACCGCCCCCGCCACCGCCGAAACCGCCACCGCCAAAGCCACCGCCGCCGAAGCCGCCGCCCGGGAACCCCAGCCCCGGCCCGGCGCGTCCGCCGAACGTGGAGAAGCTGATCACGACGAAGGCGATGATCGCAGCAATCCCCGCGATGAGCAGCGACCCGGCGAACAGCCACGCCGCGCCACCGACGACGGCGCTGCCGGCAACCGAACCGCCGACATTGCCGAACATCGAGCGCAGGAGCGCGCCGAGCGCCGGCACCGCGACCAGAAGGATGAGCGCGATGGTGCCGATGTCGAAACCGCCGGACGATCGCCCGCGCCGCGGCTGTGCTCTTGGCGCTACGTCCTCTCCGCCCACGACGGCGATGATGCGATCGACGCCAGCGTCGATCCCCGCCGCGAACTGTCCCCGGCTGAAAAGTGGCGCCACGGTGTCACCGATGATGCGCCGCGACGCCACATCCGTCAGCTCGCCCTCCAGGCCATAGCCGACCTCGATCCGCATCTGCTTGTCGTCCTTGGCGATGACAAACACGGCGCCGTTGTCCTTGCCCTTCTGGCCGATCTTCCAGGCCTCCGCGACGCGAATCGAATACTGGTCGATCGTCTCGGGCCTGGTCGTCGGCACGATCAGCACGGCGAGCTGGTTGGTGGTTCTCGCTTCCCAGCCGGCGAGCTTGGCCTCCAGTGCCTGCCGTTCTCCCGCCGAGAGCGTGCCGGTGGCGTCGGTGACGCGGGCGGACAGCGCCGGCACGGCCTGCAGCCCCTCGCGCGGCGCGTCCCACGCGAGCGCGTTGGCGACGCCCGGCAGCGCCACGAGCGCCAGCGCGGCGAGGCCGTACCGGCGCGCGGTGCGCCACGCGCTGCGGCGCGATTCGAGGCGGGCCACCGTCAGTCCCGCGGCTGGGCGATGAGGTGCTACTTCGCCGCCGGGGCGGGTGCCGGAGCGGGCGCGGGAGTGGATGCGGGAGCGGGAGCCGGTGCCGGCTTGCTGAAATCGACCGTCGGCGGCACGCTCATGGCCTTCTCGTTGTCGACCGAGAAGTTGGGCTTGATTTCCATCTTGAACAGCATCGCCGTCAGGTTGGTCGGGAACGTGCGCACCGTCGTGTTGAACTCCTGCACCGACTTGATGTAGCGGTTCCGCGCGACGGTGATGCGGTTCTCCGTGCCCTCGAGCTGCGATTGCAGGTCGCGGAAGTTCTGATCGGACTTGAGCTGCGGATAGTTTTCCGCCACCACGAGCAGGCGCGACAGCGCCGATTGCAATTGACCCTGCGCCGCCTGAAACTTGGCGAAGGCCTGCGGATCGTTGATCAGCTCCGGCGTCGCCTTGATGCTGCCGACGCTCGCCCGGGCGTTGGTCACCTCGGTCAGCACGCGCTCTTCCTGCGCGGCGTAGCCTTTCACCGTGGCGACGAGGTTGGGCACCAGGTCGGCGCGGCGTTGATACTGGTTCAACACCTCCGACCAGGCGGACTTGATCTGCTCGTCCTGGCGCTGCAGGTCGTTGTAGCCGCAGCCCGAAAGCGCGATCGCGGCGATCGAGACAGCCAGGAGACCCCAGAGTTTGCGCATTGCGTTTCTCCCTTCGTTGGAGGGTTCGGAGGCGCGAGCCGCGCCGTCGTCCGTCAATTGGGGGCGGCGCCGGCGGCTTGCAAGCGGAGAATCTCGTCGCCTCCCTCCTGCAGGCGGCGCATCGTGGCGCGCGCCAAACACAAATCTTCCCACGCCTTCGCTTTGTCGGGCAAGTTGCGCAGGAGATACGCCG
>JBGPYP010000262.1:0-3891 GCA_041493285.1 Casimicrobiaceae bacterium | reverse complement strand
GGCCCCACGGGCGAGCGGCGCGACGGCAGATCGCCCGCGCAGTTGGCAACTGAGCCCCGTCCCTTCGGGTTTCGGCGCAATGGCCTCATCTGCGTTGTTGCGCGGCTTGCGAATAGGATGAACTATTCGCTGCGCCCGCAGTTGGCCAATGAGGCCTAGCATCTGAAGCCATTGCGCCAGAAACGCGGCTCATGTGGGGCCCGTTCAGAGGTTCCCTACACGACGCTAAAGCTCCTGATAGCTGTACGTGCGGCCGTGCTCGACCTCGCCGACGACGAGCCTGGCGACAATCTTCGCGGCCACGACTGCGGGCGCGACCAGGCGCCCGTCGCGGTGAAAACCTCGGAACAGCTCGACGCTCGGCAATACTTCCGGCGACTGCGAGCGCGCGAAGACCTGCATGTCGGTATCGATTACGCCGGGGCGCACCGTGATCGCCCGGAAACTCGCCGCCTGCTGTTCGACGGCAAGGACGCGGGTCAGCATCTCCATCCCGGCCTTGGCCACACAGTAAACGCTCTCACCCGCGAGCGCCGTCTGCGCCGCGCCCGACGAGACGTTGATGACGCGCCGCGGTATCCCCGGATCCGCGAAGATGCGGCAGAAGAGATTCGTGAGCGTCACCACCGCAGCGAGATTAACCGTGATCGAGGCAGCGATCGCGTCGGCGGCGAGTCGGCCCAGCGTGCCGACCGCACCCGTGGTCGCCGCGTTGTTCAGCAGGCACACCGACGCCGGTTTGCTCTCTTGAAGACCGCGCAGCGCCGGTGCCAGCGCATCGTCGACGCGCGCTGCGTCGGCCAGATCGAAGCGCACGAACGCGTAGCTCGCGCCCGTGAGCGCCGGGTTGCTGGCGCGGCCGATGCCGAGAACCGTGAAGCCGCGCTCGAGCAGCGTGGCGGCGAGCGCGGCCCCGAGGCCGCGCGAGACGCCCGTAACGATCGCTGCGTGCGTCATCTGCTGCGGCGTCCTTGGCAGCGTATCTCGCGAGCCTCGCCTCGCCTGTCGGCCGCTGCGTCGACAGCTGCGGCCATCACGCGCGTCAAGGCATAACCGTCTCGTTGGCCGCAGCGCATCCGCCTCTGCGGTCGGATCCCCACGGCCCTTCGGGCGCGAGGCCGCGCGAACCGTAGACCGCCGAAAGCCAGGCCGGTGAGCGCGGCCATAGGCGCGCATCCGGGGTCGCGCGCTTCGCGCCTCCGCCCTCCTGCGTGCCCCTCCTCCGCGCTCCGGCGTCGCCCACGCGCGATCCCCACGCCCCACGAGCTCGCGCCGCTGCCCCTGCTCACCGGTGCGATCCCAGCGAAAGCGCGATCGCGACGACGACAATGATCGCGACCACGAGCAGTGTCACCTTGATCCAGCTCTTGGGATACTCGCCCTGGATCGCGCCGGTGAAGCCGTTCATTGCCGCCTGGAACGCCTTCGCGCCGTAGTTGTACGTCAGCAGCCAGATCGGCGCGAGAATATGCTTGAACGTCTGGCCGGAGTAATTCGCCCGCACTTCGAGGTTGCGGTAGGTGTCGCCGGGGATCTGCGCCGCGCACATCTGGCGGAGCTTCGCGTCCATCGCGTCGCGCGCCGCCTTCGCCGCGGCGATAAGGTCGATCTGATAGCGTTCCACGACCCAACCGGCGACATAGCCCGCATCGTAGGGCTTGAGCTCCTTGGTCGGAAACGGCTCCACGCCGCGCACCAGCGCCTGATGCACGCCGACCGATGCGCAGACGAGATCGTCGTCGAAGAAATGCGACAACTGTCCCGCGGCGGGTTCCCAGCGCACATGCTGGACCTGGCGCGACTGCGTGCGGCCACTGCCGTCGGTGTACGTCTCGGTCGTGTAGTAGTAGTAACCGGCCTCGGCGGTCCACGTCGCGTCGACCTGCGCATCGAAAGTCCAGTAAGGCAGATAGACGCCCTTGACGGTGTCGGTGAGCGCGCGGCGCTTCAACGCGTTAGGCGCGAGCCACAGCTTTCCGTACCACGCGCGGATGCCATCGCGGGCCTGGTCCTCGGGGATCTTGAACGGCAGCACGCTCTCCGGCCGGAACGATTCCTTGCTCTGCGCGTAGGGCACGAGCTGCGCCGAGCCACAGAACTCGCAGCGCTGCGCCTGTCGCGCGAGGTCGAGCACCGAGATCGCCTGGCAGCTCTGGCATTTGACGTAGCGCTTCTCGATCTTCCAGCCACGCGCGTCGTCGCCGATCGCGCGCAGCGCGGCGACCAGATCGTGCTCGGTGATCTTGCCCGTGTCGGCGTCGATCTTCGCCGGCGAGGTCGTACCGCAGAACGGGCAGACCAGCGCCTGCTTGCCCGGATCCCACACGGCTTCGGCGCCGCAGGCCGGGCAGCCGAACTTTTGCTGTGCCGTCGTTTCGGAGAGGGGCGATGGCGCGTTCATCGTCGAATCCCCGGCGCGGCTCAACGCGGGAAGTAGCCTACGACTCGCCACTTGCCGTCGGCTTCCCGCTCCATGGTCAGCGTCTCGCGGCCATTCGCCTTCTTCGCGAAGCTGCTGCTGAACAGGATCTGCGCATACTCGCCGTCCGGAGAACCGGGCAAGGTGTTTTCAAAGCGCGTCGGGCCGACGGTGCGGCGCGCGACGATCCCGAGGCGGGACTGTTCCTTTTTCAGCGCATCGGCCCACATGGCCACCGAGATCGCGGCTTGGAATTTCTGCCCGGCGGCGGCCCAGCTCGATCGCGCATCGCCGTGGTCGACGAGCGTCAGCCATTCGCGCGCCGCCGTCTGCACCGCCGTCGTCTGCGGATCCTGCGCCAGCGCGGCGCCGGCGGCGGCGCCCGCCAGGCACAGCGCAGCGAGCAGCCGCCGCGGTCGCGGCAAAGCGAAATGCATCGTCCGCCCTCAGGAGTGCAGGAATTGATCGACCCCGGCCTTGGTGACCCGCCATTGCGTGCCGATCTTCTTGCCCTTGATGTCGCCGGACTCGAGGCTCGCGACGACGTCCGCCTCGCCGACGCCGAGGAGTTGCGCGACCTGCGCGGGCGTGTACAGTTCCGGCGCAGCGGCGGCGGCGCCCGCTGCTGCCGCCGCTCCCGGCGCCTGGATACCCGGCGTCGCCTGGCCGCCGAGGATGCCCCCGGTCTGATTCATCATCTGCTGCGCCATCGCCATGCCGACCGCCATCTGCGCGGCCATGCCGCCGACGCCGCCGCCGTCGCTTTTCTCCAGCCCCTGCGCCATCTGGAACTTGACGTAGTCGTTCAGATTGCCGACCGCGGCCATGCTCGAGCGCTTGTCGATGGCCTGCTCCACTTCCGGCGGCACCGAAACGTTCTCGACCACGAAGCTGGTGACCTCGAGGCCGTATTTCGACGTCGTCTGCGGATTGATGAGCGGCAGCAGCGCCTCGCCCAGTTCGGCGTAGCGCGCCGCGACGTCGAGCGCCGGAATCTTCGATTGCGCCAGCGCCTCGGAGAACACGCTCACGATGCGCGAGCGCATCGTGTCGTTGAACTCATCCAGCCGGAAGTGATCGTCGGTGCCAGCGACCTCTTTCAGGAACAGCTTCGGCTCGACGATCTTGAAGTCGTAGATGCCGAACGCACGCATGCGCACGACGCCGAAGTCCTGGTCGCGCATCATGACCGGGTTCGCGGTCCCCCACTTGTTGCCCGTGAACAGCCGCGTGATGACGTAGTAGACGTCAGCCTTGAACGGGCTCTCGAGGCCGTACTTCCAGCCCTTGAGATCCGACAGGATCGGGATGTTGTCGGTCGTGAGCGTGTACTTGCCCGGACCGAAGGTGTCACCGAACTGGCCGAGGTAGACGAATTGCGCGATCTGCGATTCGCGCACAATCAACTGCGCGCCGCGCTTGATCTCCTTGTCCTCGTCGGGAAACCGGTAGGACAGCGTGTCCCGCGAATC
>JBGPYP010000154.1:0-6185 GCA_041493285.1 Casimicrobiaceae bacterium | reverse complement strand
GCGCGTGGGTGCGGAAATCCGACCCGAGATAGGCGATCCGAAGCTTCCCGGCGACGAGACCTGGCCGCGCCGGCGGGAGCGACGGTGGCGTGCCGATCTGGCGGTGGACCCACTGCTGCGCCGCGGTCAGCAGCTCCGCCGACGTGAACGGCAGCGCCAACAGGCTGTGCGGCGAGACCACCGGCGCGTCAGGCCGTCCGAGCAGCGCACGTGCGCGCTCGATGCCGCGAGCGAACCCATCCCAGTCGCAGGTGTGTTGCTGCACGTAGAGCAGCGTGCTTTGCGCCTGCGCGTCGTCCGGGCGCAGTCGCAGCGCCTTGCGCAAGAGCGGCAGCGCTTCCGCGTAGCGGCTCTCGGCGGTGAGGCTCGACGCCAGGTTGACCAGGATTTCGGGTCCGTCCGGCTCGAGGGCGAGCGCGCGTTCGAAGCTTTCGCGCGCGGCGCTGAACGCCCCGGCGCGATGCTGGCACACGCCGAGATTGAGCCAGAGTTGCGCGACGCCCGGGTTGAGCGCGAGTGCGCGCGTGTACGCGCCGATCGCGGCGGCGAATCGATGCTGCCGGCGCAAGACATCGCCGAGGTTGGCGTGGCCCTGGGCGAGATCGGGCTCACGTTCCACCGCTTCCGCGAAGCAGCGCGTGGCTTCGTCGAGGCTGCCACACGCCTGCAGCGAGAGGCCAAGATTGTTGAGCAGCACCGGATGCCTCGAGCCGGTCGCCAGCGCCTCGCGATAGGCCGCGATCGCCGCCTCGTGGTCGCCGCGACGGCGCTCGAAATCGCCGATCCGGAAATGTGCTTCCGGATCGTGCGGCGCCAGAATGATGGCCTGTCCCCACGCCACACGCGCGGCGTCGGGTTCGATCGCTTCCAGACACAACCCGAGAACGTTCCAGGCTTCGGCGTCGCCGGGATTAGTTTCGACCGCGCGCCGCGCGCTTAAGATTGCCGCCTCACGCTTGCCATGCGCGAGTTGGGTCCTAGCTAGCTCCTTGTCGGCCGCCGGCCCCGACGATGCCGCGCCGAGCCTGCCGTGGCAATCCTTGAACCGTTGCCCGCTGCCGCATGGACAGGGATCGTTGCGGCGGACAGGGGTCAGACCACGATTATCCACGACGTCCGCGCCCCTCCGGAGACGCCTCCGATAATCGTGGTCTGACCCTATTTCGCTTCACCGCCGTTCCAGCCGTGGCCGATGCGCACCAGCCCCAGCTCGCGTGTCGCGCCCTCGACGACGAACGCCTGCTCGACGTTGTCGAACAGCCGCACGCCCTCGGGATCGAGCGCGTGCGCGCGGACGAGGTACTTGCCGGGCAGCAGCGGCAGTTGCGGGAAGCTGAGCGAGAAGACGAAACGCCGCGCGCCGACTCGCACCGGCGCGACCCCGTCCATGTCGGTCGCTACGCCGTACACTGGCGTGCCGTCGGCGCGCACGAGACCGATGAGAACAACCGGCACGCGATCATCGGGCGAATACACTTCGCCGCTGACGGCAAAGCTCGCGCCCGCGGCGAGGTGCCGAGGTGGGTCGAGCGTGAGCGACTGAATGGCGTAGTAACCTTCGGCGCTGGCCTTCGGCGCGGCGATCGGCTTCTTCGCGCCGGCGCTCTTTTCCTCGTGATACGCGAGGTACGCCTGCGTCACCTCGGCCGCCGGCCCATGGCGAACCATGCGACCATCCTTGAGCCACAGCGCCGCGCGGCAAAGCTTCTGCACGTGATACATGCTGTGCGAGCACAGGAGCAACGTGCCGCCGCCGACGAGATAGTTCTCCATCCAGGCGACGCATTTCTTCTGGAACGACTCGTCGCCGACGGCCAGCACCTCGTCAGTGATCAGGATGTCGGGCTCGAGCGCGGTCGCCACCGCGAAACCCAGCCGCACGACCATACCCGAAGAGTAATGCTTGATCGGATCGTGGATGTGCTCGCCGATGTCGGCGAAGGCGACGATCTCGTCGCGCTTGGCCGCGATCTCGGAGGGCGTCAGGCCGAGCAGCGCCGCGGCGAGATCGATGTTGGCGAGCCCGGAATACTCCGGATGGAAACCCGAACCCAGCTCCAGCAGGGCGCCGACGCGCCCGCGCACGTCGACGCTGCCGCGCGTGGGCGTGATCACGCCTGCGACGACCTTGAGCAGCGTCGACTTGCCGGCACCATTCTCGCCGACGATGCCGAGCGATTCGCCGGCGGCGAGATCGAACGAGACGTCGTCGAGGGCGTGGAAGGCGTGCGTCACGCCGCGGCCGCGTAACAGGTCGAGCACCAGGCCGATGCGGCCGGCGTTGGTGTCGAGCTTGGCGTAGTCCTTGCCGACTCCGGACAAGTGCAACAACGGCCGCGTCATCGGATCCTTCCTCCATGCCATCCGGCCATCGCGCAAGCACGACCATGAAACACGTTCCGAGCAGCCCCGGCTACCTCATTTGCCAACTGAGGTCCCGCAGCGAGGCGCGAGGCAGTACAGAAGAAGTACGACGAGCGCCGAGCGCTCAGTGGCCAATGAGCACAACGAAGTAGACGGGCCGCGCAGTAGGGTTGCATGGTCGTGCTAGACGAAATCCTCGAAATGCGGCGAAAGCCGGAGGAACACCCAGCGACCGGCCGCGAACAACGCGGCCGCAGCGACGACCGCGACGGCGTCGCCCCAGGCGATCGCCAGGCGCCCGTCGAGCAGCGCGTCGCGCAGCCGGTCGACGAGGTAGCCGAAGGGATTCGCCGCGACCCATGGCTTCATGCCCTCCGGCACCAGCGACAGCGGATACAGGATCGGTGTGAGATACATCAGGATCATCAGCACCGGCAGCAAGATGTGCTCGATGTCCCGGATGAACACCTGCAGCGCCGCCAAACCGAGCGCGAGCCCCGCGACCGCCACCGCGAGGACGATCCACAGGGGAATGGCAAGGAGCAAGCCCTCGAAGCGGACCGGTTCGCCGAAGAGCGCGAGCACGATGAGGACCACGAGGTAGCCGACAAATTGCAAAACCAGCGTGGCTGCAACGGATGCGTAAACGACGAGTTCGTGCGGGAAGGCGACCTTCCGGATGAGCCCCGCGTATCCGCCGATCGAAACCGTGCCTCGCTGCAGCGCCTCCTGCGCCGCGAGCCAGGGCCAGAGCGCGACCGCCACGAACAGCAGAAAGCTCTTGCCGTCCATCGGTCCGGCGCGGAACACGGTCGTGAACACGAACTGATACACGCCGAGCAACGCGAGCGGATGCAGGAACGCCCAGGCGAAGCCGCTCACGCTGCCGAGGTAACGGGAGAACAGCTCGCGGCGGAAGAAATTGGCGAAGAGCGCGCGATGGCGCGCGAGGCGCGGCGCGGTGCCGGCGGCGGGGGCACTGGGCGCGACGGGGCGGGGCGCGGAAGTCATGGGCGGGAGGATAGCAGTGTTGAGACCCGGGCGGTCCCGCCCTGCGCGTGGCTCAAGGCTCGCCACGGATGCCGGCGCGCTTGATGAGCGAAGTATATTTCTCGGTCTCGGTGCGGATGAGTGCACCGAACTGCGCAGGGGTGTCCAGCATCGGCTCGTAGCCGAGTTGCTCGAGCCGCGGCGCGATCTCCGGCGCCTGGATCGAAGGCGCCGACCCGCGGTACGGCACGTGGACGATGTCGAGGCCCGCCATCGACTTGAGCAGCTCGGCGCCCAGGCTCGACATGCTGCCGTTGCCACCCGAGCCGTACGTCAGACGCCCGGGGTGCGCCTGGGCATAGGCGATCAGTTCCGGGAGCGTCGTCGCGGGCACGCGGCGATTCACCGCCAGCGCATACGGAACGCGCGCCATGCCCCCGACCGGCGCGAAATCGCGGCTCGGGTCGTAGCGCAGATCCTTGACCAACGCCGCGGCGACAGCGAGATTGTTGAGGCCTCCGATCAGCACCGTGTACCCGTCGGCGGGCGCCTTGGCGACGAGATCCGCGCCGATCGTGCCGCCGGCGCCGCCGTGGTATTCGACGACCGCGGGCGCCTTCCACAGCTCGGTAAGCCGGTAGCCGAGCAAGCGCGCGAGCACATCGGTCTGCGCGCCCGGCGCCTGCGCCACGACGAGCTTTTCGACGGGTACGGCTCCGCGACGGCATCGCCAGGGTGCAGAGCAAGAGAACCGATGGTCAGTGCAGCGAGTACGGCGAGCCGCAGCACGGTCTACCTCGAAGGCTCTGCGTCGATCGCATCGCGGTTGCGTCGCCGCGGCACGATCGGTGGCACGACGGAACCGCCACTCAGACTCAAGAATGGCCAAGAATTGCATTAAACTCCGCTCGTGGCAATGGCCGCGCCCGGTAGCGGCGCGGCGCGAGACTTCCACACCGCGGTGTCAACCGCGGGCAGAGCACATGACCCGACGCCTGCGATGAACGATACCGCCCCGCGCGCGGATGCCGCAGCACTCGACAGCGATCGTACGCGCCGGGACCAGGCGAGCCTCCGTGCACCGGTCTCGTTCTCGCAGCGACGCCTTTGGCTGCTCGATCGCCTCTTGCCGGTCCGCACGCTCTACAACGTCGGCAGCGTGCGGCGTCTCGCTGGCGAGCTCGACGTCGATGCGTTGCGCCGAGCGCTGAACGAGCTCCTGCGCCGGCACGAAGCGCTGCGCACGCGCTTCGCCGTGGTCGACGGCGAGCCGGTCCAGGAGATCATGCCCGAGGCCATGCTCCCGCTCGCGCCGGAGGACCTTTGCGCCCTCCCGCCAGCCGAGCGCGAGAGCGAGGCGCGCCGGCGGGCCGTGGAAGAAGCGCAAACCGTATTCAATTTGCAGCGCGGCCAGCTCTTTCGCGCGCGCCTGCTGCGCCTGACGCCGAGCGAGCACTGGCTGCTGCTCACCATGCATCACATCGTCAGCGATGGGTGGTCCGCAGCCGTGCAGGCGCGGGAAGTCTCCGCGCTCTACACGGCATTTCGCCGCGGTGAACCCTCGCCGCTTCCGGAGCTGCCGGTGCAGTATGCCGATTTCGCGGCCTGGCAACGCGAGTGGTTGCAGGGCGACGTCCTGGCGCGGCAGGTCGCGTATTGGCGCGGTGCGCTCGCCGACGTCCCGGCGCTCGAGCTGCCGACCGACCGGCCGCGGCCGGCGCTGCCGAGCTACCGCGGCGGGTGCGTGACTTTCGAGATCGACGAGGCGCACACGCGTGCGCTCAAGGCGCTCGCCCGGCGGGAGACGGCGACGCTGTTCATGACCCTGCTGGCTGCCTTCCAGGTTCTTCTGTATCGCTACTCCGGCCAAGAGGACATCGTGGTCGGCGCGCCGATCGCCGGGCGGCGGCGGCACGAGCTGGCGGGCCTGATCGGCTTTTTCGTCAATACGCTGGTCCTGCGGGGCGACCTGTCGGGCGATCCCTCCTTCCGCGAGTACCTGCGGCGCGTGCGCGAGCGCGCGTTGGCGGCGTACAAGCACCAAGACATGCCGTTCGAGAAGTTGGTCGAAGAGATCGCGCCGAAACGCGATCCGTCGCGCAATCCGCTCTTTCAGGTTGCGTTAGCGTTCCAGAACACCGCGCCCATCGAGTGGCGATTGCCGGGACTCGAAGTGCAGCAACTGGAGGGCATCGGCCCGCTGAACGCGACCTTCGATCTGACGCTCACGCTGCGCGAAGTCGACGGCGCGTTGCGCGCCAGGATGGATTACGCGTGCGATTTGTTCGACGCGGAGACGATCGAGCGGATGTCGCGGCAATGGCTGACGCTGCTCGACGACCTCGTGGCCGACCCCGAGCACCCGGTGTCGCGGCTGCGGCTGATGGACGATGGCGCGCGAGCGCACGCGCTCGCCGAAGGCAACAACACGCGGGCGCAGTTCGAAGCGGAGCATTCCATCGCCGCGCTCTTCGCCGAGCAAGTGCGCCTAACGCCGGATGCGGTCGCGGTGTGCGAGGGTGAGCGCGCGCTGAGCTACGCGGAGATCGATCGGCGCGCCACCGCGCTTGCCGCTCGGCTGCGCGATCTGGGCGTGCTGCCGGGCGCGCGCGTCGGCGTGTGCATGGAGCGTTCGGTCGAGGAGATCGTCGCGTTCCTCGGCGTGCTGGAGGCGGGCTGCGCGTACGTGCCGCTCGATCGGTGGCATCCGCCCGAGCGGTTGGCCGCGGTGCTGCGCGACGCCGGTGCCGCCGCCGTCGTGATCACGCCGGCCGCGGAACGCGCGCTCGCGAGCGCCAGGGCGGGCAGCACGCGACCGGTCATCGTCCTCG
>JBGPYP010000297.1:0-3386 GCA_041493285.1 Casimicrobiaceae bacterium | reverse complement strand
ACCTGACATATCGAGAGACTCCGGGAAGCACAGGTTGTAACGGCATTCATCTGCGTTTCCTGAATCGAGTTCAGGACAGGCGGGGCGGTTGCTTAGCTCTTGCCTCAGCGCTGCGCGCGCCGCAGTTGAGCGCGCGCCGGCGGCGCGGTGGTGCCGCGCACCTTGAGCTCGACCGGCAGCTCGTGCTGCCACGCGACTTTCCTGCCCGCCAGCCGCGACAGCAAATTCGCCGCCGCGAGCTGGCCGAGCTCGGTGGTCGGAAAGTGCACCGTCGTGAGACCGGGCGACAAGAGTGAAGCGATTTCCATGTCGTCGAAACCGGTGATCGAAACCTGCTGCGGCACGTTGATGCCGAGCGTGTTGCATTCGGCGATCGCGCCGATCGCGAGCACGTCGTTGCCGCACATCACGGCAGTGGGCGGGTTCGCGCTCGCCATCAGCGCGCGCAGGCCTTCGCGGCCGCTCGCCAGCGAATACGGCTTTTCGATCACGCGCTCGGGCGCGAGCTTGATGCCGCGCGCGGCGAGCGCGTCGCGCATGCCGCGCAGCCGGTCGCGCGCGCGCTCGTTGTTGGCGGTGATGCCGGAAATCATCGCAAACTCGCGATGGCCGAGGTCGAGCAGGTGATTGGCGAGCTGCAGCGCCGCGGCGCGGTTGTTGAAGCCGACGCACGGGTGCTTGCCCGATTCGTCGAGCGCCCACGTCAGCACGTACGGGATCTGCCGCCCGCTCATCATCGCATAGAGCTGCGGATCGTGCGAAGTGCCGAGCAGCACGAGGCCATCGACGCCGCGCTCGATCAGCGCGCGCGTGACGCGCACTTCGACTTCGGCATCGAACTCGTGGCACGCGAGCAGCAGCGTGTAGCCGGCCTCGTCGAGCGTCTTCTGCAGCGCGTGCGTGGTGTTCGCGAAAATCGCGTTGTCCAGCGTCGGTATCACCGCGCCGATGGTGTGCGTACGGCGCGAGGCGAGAGCGCGCGCTGCGCCGTGCGCGACGTAACCGAGGCTCTTCACCGCCGCCTGCACGCGTTCGAGCGTGTGCGGCTTGACCTTGTGTGGCAGCGTCAGCGCGCGCGACACCGTCGCGGTCGACACCTTTGCGAGGCGCGCGACGTCGCTTAGCTTGGCGGTTTTTCTGGGGATTTTCACCGGGGCCGGTGCGGCGGAATCTTGTCGCTTTGAGCGTAGCAACTCTCCACCGCCGCTGCAAGCGCTCTCATTTGCGGGCCGCGGGCGGCGGCGCCGTCGTGCCGCGCACGATCAGGTCGACCGCGAGCTCGGTCACCGGCGCGCCGGCTTCACCGTCGAGCCGCGCCAGGATCTGTTGCGCCGCGGCGTGACCGAGCTCGTGCATCGGCACCCGCACGGTCGTCAGCGCCGGCACCAGTATCGACGCGGCTTCCATGTCGTCGAATCCCGTAATCGACACCGCCGCCGGGACCGCGACGCCGCGCGCGTGGCATTCGATCACCGCGCCCATCGCGAGCACGTCGTTGCCGCAGATCACCGCCGTCGGCCGCGGCGCAAGCGCAAGCATATGCTGCATGGCCTCGCGCCCCGCCGCTATCGAGTAAGGCGCTTCGATCACGCGTTGTGGCGGCAGCTCGATGTCGTGCGCGGCGAGCGTATCGCGCACGCCGGCGAGGCGCGCGCGCGAGCGGTCATTGCCGGCGGTGACGCCGGTAATCATCGCAATCTCGCGGTGCCCGATGTCGATGAGATAGTTCGCGACGCGCATGGCCGCGACGCGGTTGTCGAAGCCGACGCACGGGTGGCGGCCCGAGTGATCGAGCGCCCAGGTCAGCACGTAAGGGATGCCGCAATCGGCAAGCAGCGCGAAGAGCGCCGCGTCGTGCTCGGTGCCGACCAGCACCAGGCCGTCGATGCCGCGCGCGATCAGCGAGCGCGTGATAGCGAGCTCGGCGTCGAGGTCGAATTCATGGCACGCGAGGAGCAGCGTGTAGCCGCTTGCCTCGAGCGTTCTCTGCAGCGCTTGCGTGACCCTGGCGTAAATCGCGTTGTCGAGCGTGGGAATCAACGCGCCGACCGTATGGGTGCTGCGCGAACGCAACGCCCGCGCGGCGCCGTCGGGCACATAGCGAAGCTGCTGCACGGCGGCATCGACGCGCTTCAGCATCGCTGCGCTTACTAGTTGCGGTTGCGACAACGCGCGCGACACGGTCGCCGCGCACACTCCGGCCAGACGCGCGACGTCGGCGAGCTTGACGGTGGGTTTGGTCAATCTACTTGCGTGGCGCTACGCGCCCCTGGCGCTGTACTTCCGGTATTTCGGCAGCAGGCGCTTCGGCTGCCTGAACGCATCGCGGCGGAATGGGTCGCCGAGCTCGCGCGTGAGCATCAGGTTGATCACTGTCGGCTTGTTCGATCTCACCGCGCTCTTCAGCGCGTCGCCTATGTCGTCGACGCGATCGACGGTGATGCCCCTGGCGCCCATCGCCTTCGCAACCTCGGCGAAATTCGGGTTCGCGAGGTTGGTGCCGAGGAAGCGGTTGTTGAAGTAATCGACCTGGTTTTTCTTCTCCGCGCCCCACTGGCCATTGTTGAACACCACCGCGACCACCGGGATGTTTTCGCGCACGCAAGTCATCACTTCCGCGAGGCTCATGCCCCACGCGCCGTCGCCGACGTAGGCAATCGCCGGCCGGTCGGGACGGCCGACCTTGGCGCCGATCGCAGCCGGATACGAGTAGCCGCAGTTGCCGAAGCTCATCGCAGCGAGAAAGCTCGGCGCCATGTCGAAATGCAGGTAGCTGTTCGCGACCGAGCACACGTTGCCGATGTCGGTCGACACCATCGCGTTTTTCGGCATCGCTTTGGCGAGCGCGGCGAGCGCCTGGCGCGGGCCGATGCGGCCCTTTTCGTTCGGCGACGGCCATTTCGCGAGCTCCTGCGCCCACGCTTCTTTTTCCTTGCGCACTTCGGCGAGCCGCGCTTTGTTCGGCGCCATCTTGCCGAGCGCTTTCAGGCGCTGCAGCAGCTCGCGCGCAGCGAGCTTGGCGTCGCCGCAGATGCCGAGCGTGACTTTCTTGACCAGGCCGAGCATGCGCGGGTCGGCGTCGATCTGGATGATCTTGGCCTGCTTCGGCCAGTAATCGAGGCCGTGCTGCGGCAGCGTGCCGAAAGGACCGAGGCGTGAACCGAGCGCGAGCACGACGTCGGCGCGAGAGATGATTTTCATCGCCGCTTTCGAGCCCTGGTAGCCGAGCGGGCCGCACGAGAGCTCGTGGCTCGCCGGGAACGAATCGTTGTGGAGATAGGAGTTCACGACGGGCGCGGTCAGATATTCGGCGAGCGCGGCGCAGTCCTTGATGCCGTTCGCCATGATCACGCCGCCGCCGGAAAGGACCACCGGGAATTTCGCTT
>JBGPYP010000086.1:0-9568 GCA_041493285.1 Casimicrobiaceae bacterium | reverse complement strand
TGTTCCGTGATAGAGCCCGAAGCGCTCGCCGATATGCCGACGGTAACCCGGCTCGTTACGCCCGCGCCACCACAGCCGCAACGGCAGCAGCGGCAACGCGGCCGAGCCCAGCATCGTATAGAGCGCGCGTGCGGCTTCCATCAGGAGGACGACACGGCACGCACCAGTGGCCCGGCGGTGGCAATGACTTGGGCGGAAGTCGGCACGGTTCCGATGCCGCCCAGATCGCGGGCGAGGCGGCTCGCGCGCGCAACGCCGGCGAGCCGCGCATCGGTGGCGGTGAAAATCGCGACGGTCGGCGTTCCCAGCGCCGCAGCGAGATGGGTGAGGCCGGTGTCGACGCCGACAACCCACGCCGCCCGCGCGAGCAGCGATGCGAGCTCGGGCAGGTTTCTCCGCGGCGGAATCACGCTGCCACGCGCACCCTGCGCGATGCGTTCGCTGCGCGCCTTCTCGTCGGCGCTGCCCCAGGGGAGCACGACCGCGAACCCGGCACTCGTGACGTGCTCGAGCAGCGCTTGCCAGTTCGCTTCCGGCCAGAGCTTGTCGTCGCGGCTGGTCGCGTGCACGAACACCGCATAAGGCGAATCGGGTGCACCCTCCTGCGGCGGCGGGTCGAGATCGAACCGCGGCGCGCCGACGGGCTCATAACCGAACGTCTCGCCGGCGAGGCGGCGACAGCGGTCGATCAGATGCTGCGCCGGATCGATCCGATGGCGGTGGCGGTAGAACAGCGTCGCGATCGGCTCGCGCACGCTCTTGCGATCCGGCCCGTGCACCGGTCCGCGTGCGAACCACGCGATCAACGCCCCCTTGACCTGCTCCTGCAAATCGATCACCGCGTCGTAGCGCTCACGCGCGAGTTCACGCCGGAACGCGCCGACCTCCTGCCACGTCGAGCGCGCGAGCACGCGGTGGCGCCAGCGCCGCAACGCGACCGGGATGATCCCGCGCACGCCCCGGTTGAGTCGCACCAGAGCGGTAAACGGCTCTTCGACGACCCAGTCGATCGAGATGCCTGGACAATGCTGAGAGAGGTCGTGCACGACCGGCAGCGCGTGCACGATGTCGCCCAGCGACGAGGGGCGGATGATCAGAACGCTCGGCACGGGAGGATGGTGCGGCTAAGGAACCTCTGAGTGAGCCCCGCGTGGCCGCGACGGAGGTTTTCCGGGATGAGATGCGCGAAGCGACGCGAAGCCCATGGCAGGTCCCATGAGCGAGCGGCGCGACAAAGCAGATCGCCCGGAAAGCTCCGTCCCTCCGGGTTTCGACGCAATGGCCTCATCTGCGTTGTTGCGCGGCTTGCGAATAGGGTGAACTATTCGCTGCGCCGCGACGCCTAGCATGTGAGGCCATTGCGCCGGAAACGCGGCTCATGTGGGGCTCACTCAGAGGTTCCCTAATGGCTTGCGAACCGGTTTGCACGTAGAATTGGCGGCGCTTTTTGCGCGGCTCGAGAGCACGAGTTATTGCCGCGCTCCCAGGTGCGACGCGATGTCCGATCCGCTTCCCCGACTCGCCCTTTCGCTCGTCGTCGTCGCGCACGACGCCGGGACGCAGCTCGCCGACTGTCTTGCCTCCGCCGCGTTCGCCTCCGAGGCGATCGTCGTCGATTCCGGCAGCCGCGATGATACCGTAGAAATCGCCCGCCGCTCCGGGGCGCGCGTGATCGCGCAGCCCTGGCTCGGATACGGTCCGCAGAAGAATTTCGCGGTCGCACAGGCCGCGCACGACTGGGTCCTTTGCCTCGACGCCGACGAGCGCGTGTCGCCCGAGCTGGAGCGCGCGATCCGCAGCACGCTGCGCGAGCCAAGGCACCAGGCTTACGCGATGGCGCGCCGGAACCGCTTTCTCGGCCGCTGGCTCGCGCACGGCGAAGGCTATCCCGACTGGAACCTGCGCCTGTTCGACCGGCGCCATGCCAGGTGGACCGAGGACGTCGTCCACGAGCACGTGCTTGCCGACGGGCCCGTCGGCCGTCTCGACGGCGACTTGCTGCACGCGTCCGCCGAATCGCTCGACGGCTATCTCGCTAAGCAGAATCGTTACACCACGCTGCAGGCGGAAGCGATGCACGCGCGCGGCGAGCGCTTCTCCTTCGCCCGCCTCGTGCTTTCGCCGCCGACCCGCTTCCTGCGCTTCTACGTGCTGCGGGCGGGATTCCTCGACGGCAGCGCCGGGCTGATCCACATCGCGATCGGCTCGTTCAACAGCTTCTGCAAGTACGCGAAGCTGCGTGCGCTCGAGCAGGCGGAGCGCGCGCGGTGAGCGCCCCGATGCGCGTGCTCGTTACCGGCGCTGCGGGGTTTATAGGCATGCACTTGGCCCTGCGCCTCAAGCGGGACGGCGCCGACGTCGCCGGGGTCGACAATTTCGACCCGTATTACGACGTCGCGCTCAAGCGCGCGCGCGCACAAGAGCTGGCGCGCGCCGGTGTGCGCTGTGAAACGCTCGATCTCGCGGACACCGCCGCGACCGCGGCGCTGCTGCGCGACGGCGCGTTCACGCATGTCGCGCATCTCGCCGCGCAGCCGGGCGTGCGCTATTCGCTCATCAACCCCGGCGCATACCTGCGCAACAACGTCGACGCGTTCGGCGCGGTGCTCGAAGGCTGCCGTCACGCTGGCGTCGCGCACCTGGCCTATGCGTCGAGCTCGAGCGTCTACGGCGCGAACCACACGCTGCCGTTCTCGGAGGACCAGAACGTCGACCATCCGGTGAGCCTCTATGCCGCGACCAAGAAGGCCGACGAGCTGATGGCGCACAGCTACAGTCATCTTTACGCGTTGCCGACCACCGGCTTGAGGTTCTTCACGGTCTACGGACCCTGGGGCAGGCCGGACATGGCGCCGATGCTCTT
Organism: Casimicrobiaceae bacterium; assembly: GCA_041493285.1. Classification (GTDB taxonomy): domain Bacteria; phylum Pseudomonadota; class Gammaproteobacteria; order Burkholderiales; family Casimicrobiaceae; genus PALSA-1003. The sequence goes on along the minus strand of JBGPYP010000086.1, from coordinate 6,705 downwards.
CACCCGGGCGATCCTCGCCGGCGAGCCGATCAAGGTGTTCAATCACGGCGACATGCAACGCGACTTCACTTATGTCGACGATATTGTCGAGGGCGTGGTGCGCGTGCTTCCGCGCCCGCCGCAGCCGGCGCCGCCGACCGGCGCTCCGTACGCCATCTACAACATCGGCAACAACCGGGCGGTCGGGCTCGAGGCGTTCATCGCCGAGTTGGAACGACTGCTCGGACGCACCGCGGTGAAGCAGTATCTGCCGTTGCAGCGCGGCGACGTGCGGGCGACCTACGCGTCGATCGATCGCTTGGCGGCGGCGACCGGCTTCGCGCCAACGACGTCGCTCCCCGAGGGGCTTGCGCGATTCGTTGCCTGGTATCACGAGTACTACGGCGAAGCAGTCTCCCCTGCATGATAGAATTCGCGCCCCTTGATTGATCCAGGTTCCCTAGGGAATCGTCGATGCTTCTGGTGACCGGCGGCGCGGGCTTTATCGGCGCCAATTTCATTCTCGACTGGTGCGCGATCGGCGACGAGCCGGTCGTCAATCTCGACAAGCTCACCTATGCTGGCAACCTCGGCAACCTCGCCTCGCTCAAGGACGATGCGCGGCACCTTTTCGTGCGCGGCGACATCGGCGATCGGCCCCGGGTCGAAGCGATCCTCGCGCAGCACCGGCCGCGCGCGGTCGTCAACTTCGCCGCGGAAAGCCACGTCGACCGCTCGATTCACGGTCCGGCCGAGTTCATCGGAACGAACCTCGTCGGGACGTTCACGCTGCTCGACACGGTGCGCGGCTACTGGAGCGCGCTCGATGAGCCCGAGCGCTCGCGCTTTCGCTTCCTGCACGTCTCGACCGACGAGGTCTACGGCTCGCTCGGCCCGGACGACCCGCCGTTTTCCGAGACCACGCCGTATGCGCCGAACAGCCCGTACGCGGCCTCGAAGGCCGGGTCCGACCATCTGGTTCGAGCGTATCGTTACACCTACGGACTGCCGACGCTGACGACCAACTGCTCGAACAACTATGGGCCGTGGCAGTTTCCGGAAAAGCTGGTCCCGCTGATGATCCACAACGCGGCCACCGGAAAGCCGCTGCCGGTCTACGGCGACGGATTGAACGTCCGCGATTGGCTCTATGTCGGCGACCACTGCGCGGCGATCCGTACCGTGCTCGAGCGTGGGCGCCCCGGGGAGACCTACAACATCGGCGGCGGCGCGGAAAAGACCAACCTCGAAGTCGTGCGCACGCTGTGCCGCATTCTCGGTGAGCTCAAGCCGGGGCCCGATTACGCCGCGCAGATTGCGTTCGTGAAGGATCGCGCGGGACACGACCGCCGCTATGCGATCGACGCGACGAAGATCCGGCGCGCGCTGGGCTGGACTCCGGCCGAGACCTTCGAGTCGGGGCTGGCGCGCACGGTGCGCTGGTATCTCGACAATGAAGCGTGGCTCGCCGCGGTGACGAGTAAGGAGTACCAGCGGTGGATTACGCTCAACTACGCGGCCGTGCCGAGCCCCGTATGAGCGCGCGCAAAGGCATCGTCCTCGCCGGGGGGTCCGGGACGCGGCTCTATCCGGTGACGCAGGTCATCTCCAAGCAGCTGTTGCCGGTCTACGACAAGCCGATGATCTACTATCCGCTGTCGACGCTGCTGCTCGCCGGCATCCGCGACATCCTGCTCATCTCCACGCCCGACGACACGCCGCGCTTTGCGCAACTCTTGGGCGACGGCGCGCGCTGGGGCATCCGCGTTTCGTACGCGGTGCAGGCCGCTCCGGAGGGGCTCGCCCAAGCGTTCATCATCGGTCGCGATTTCATCGGTCGCGACAGCTCCGCGCTGGTTCTCGGCGACAACATCTTCTACGGCCACGATCTGCAGCCTCTGCTCGAGCGCGCGAACGCGCGCACCGCGGGCGCGACGGTGTTCGCCTACCCCGTTGCCGATCCGGAGCGCTACGGTGTGGCGGAGTTCGACGGCGGCGGCCGCGTGCTGAGCCTCGAGGAGAAACCGCAGCAGCCGAAATCGCGCTACGCGGTGACGGGGCTCTACTTCTACGACAACCAGGTGCTCGATATCGCGGCTTCGCTCAAGCCCTCGGCGCGCGGGGAGCTCGAGATCACCGACGTCAACCGGAGCTATCTCGGCAAGGGCGAGCTTGCGGTCGAGGTGATGGGGCGCGGCATGGCGTGGCTCGACACCGGCACGCACGAGTCGCTGCTCGAAGCGTCGCAATACATCGAGACGATCGAGCGCCGGCAGGGGCTCAAGATCGCCTGCCCCGAGGAGATCGCGTATCGCCTGGGCTACATTGACGCGGCGGCGCTGGAAAAGCTCGGACAAACCATGGCGAAGAACGCGTACGGCCGCTACCTGCTGAGCTTGTTGCGGGAGCCGCTGGTCCGCTAGCGCCGCGCCGGTTTGCCGTGTGATTGTCTCCTGCTCCTCAAGCAAGCCGTGAACGTCACGCCCACCGCGCTGCCCGACGTGCTCCTGATCGAGCCCAGAGTCTTCAACGACGAGCGCGGCTTCTTCTTCGAGAGCTGGAACCAGCGCGCGTTCGCCGCTGCCGGACTCGACGCGGCCTTCGTGCAGGACAACCATTCGCGCTCGCTGCGCAACGTCCTGCGCGGGCTGCACTATCAGATCGAGCACGCGCAGGGCAAGCTCGTACGCGTGTGCGCCGGCGAGGTGTTCGACGTCGCCGTCGACATCCGCAGAAGCTCGCCGACCTTCGGCCGATCGATGAGCATGACGCTCTCGGCACAGAACAAGCGGATGCTGTGGATCCCACCCGGATTCGCCCACGGCTTTCTCGTGCTGTCCGACGCGGCGGAGTTTCTCTACAAGACGACCGACTACTGGTATCCGGAGCACGAGCGCACGCTGCTGTGGAACGACCCCGCGCTTCGCATCGACTGGCCGCTCTCGGGTGCGCCCGCACTGGCGGCGAAGGATGCGGTCGGGCGCCCGCTGGCGGTGGCCGACGTCTATCCGTGATGTCGTGACGCGTCCGACGATCCTCGTCACCGGCACGGGCGGGCAGGTTGGATACGAGCTCGCACGGCTGCTTCCCGTGCACGGCGAGGTCGCGGCGCTCGACCGATCGCAACTCGATCTTGCCGACGTCGACGCGATCCGTGCCACGATCCGGGCGATCCGGCCGCGGCTGATCGTCAACGCGGCGGCGTATACCGCGGTCGATCAGGCCGAGCGGGAACCGGAGCTGGCCGAGGCGATCAACGCCTGTGCGCCGGGGGTTCTCGCCGAGGAAGCGAAGCGGCTCGGCGCGTTGCTGATTCACTACTCGACCGACTACGTATTCGACGGCGCGGCGTCGACGCCGTACGGCGAAGACGCGCCGACCAACCCGCTCAATGTCTACGGCCGCAGCAAGCTGCATGGGGAGCAGGCGATCGCCGCGGCGGGCGGCATGAGCATCACGTTGCGCACCAGCTGGGTGTACGGGTTGCGCGGCCGCAACTTTCTGCTGACGATCCGGCGGCTCGCCGCCGAGCGCGACGAGCTCTCCATCGTCGCCGACCAGTTCGGGGTGCCCAACTGGGCCCGCACGCTCGCGGAAGCCACGGCCACGCTCGTCGGCCGCGGTCTGCCCGATCTCGCCGAGTGCAGAGGGCTCTACCACCTGAGCGGTACGGGCACGGCAAGCTGGTTCGAGTTCGCTCGTGCGATTGTCGGACCCGTTGGGCGACCGCGACTCGTGCCGATTACCACCGCGGAGTATCCGACGGCTGCCCGCAGGCCGGCGTATGCGGTTCTGGAGGCCTCCAGGTTCGAGCGCACTTTCGGCTTCGGTCTCCCGGAGTGGCACGCGATGCTGCGCGACTGCCTGTCGGCGGGGGAGTGACTTGTCGCTTGCCAGCGACGGACGCGAGATATCCCTTCGCGCGGCGGGAACAACTTGCCGGATCCCGCGGTCGGAAGTGGCCGCGATCGGCGCGGCTTGTCTTGCAACCGGGAGTCGGAATGCCCAGGGAGCCTCTGAGCAGGTCCCACATGAGCCGCGTTTCGGGCGCAATGGCTTCAGATGCTAGGCCTCATTGGCCAACTGCGGGCGCAGCGAATAGCTCGTCCTATTCGCAAGCCGCGCAACAACGCAGATGAGGTTCTGCGCCGAAACCCGAAGGGACGGGGCTCAGTTGCCAACTGCGCGGGCGATCTGTCGTCGCGCCGCTCGCCCGTGGGGCCTGCCATCGGCTTCGCGTCGCCTCAGTTGGAAAATGAGGCATCTCATCCCGGAAAGCCTCCGTCGCGGCCACGCGGGGCCTGTTCAGAGGCTCCTTGGCTGGCTCAAGTGCGCGCCCTTCGCGCTGCTGGCAGGAAGCGTATGCGCTCAGATCGTGGCGGTGCCGCCCGCGGCGAATCGCGCCGGGGCGCAAGCCAAGACGGAGAGCGTCGCGACGCTGGTCGCACCGGCCCGCGTTCCTGCCCACACCATTGCCCTGCCGCTGCCGTCGGCGGAGGAAAGAGCACGGTTGCAGATGGGCGCCGCTCCGTCGCCTGCCGTGTCCGGCGCTTCGCCGATGCGCGCCAAGCGGCACGCGCTGGCGATCGGGTTCCCCCGCAGCCTACCCGAGGGTGAGCGCCCGCTCCGCCTGGCGGGGCTGCCGTGGCAATCGCTCCCCGACGGTGGCAAGGCGGCGCAAATCGTCGTCAACTCGCCCGGCGCCGCGGCGATCCGGCTCGGGTTGAGCATGGCGGTGACGGAACCTGGTGTCGCACTGCGCTTCGCGGGGTCGGGTGCGACGCCGCAGGTCTACGGTCCCTATGCTGCGGGCACGATCTCCGCCGCCAAGCTCTACTGGTCGCCCGTGCTCGATGGCGACTCCGCGACCTTGGAGATCTATCTGCCGCCGGGAGTCTCGCCGGCGAGCGTGGAGCTTCGCATCCCCAAGATCTCGCACCTCGTCCGCGCCGGGGCGGGGCTCTTGAGAAGCGAGCCCACCCAGGACATCGGGCGCTCTGGCAGCTGCGAAGTCGACGTCGCCTGCGTCGCGAGGCCTGCCATATCCAGTCAGGCGCGCGCGGTTGCGAAGCTCCTGTTCACCGACGGCGGCACGACGTTCGTCTGCACGGGTACCTTGCTCAACGATTCGGTGGCGTCGAACACCGCGTACCTCTACACCGCGAGCCACTGCATGGATTCGCAGGCGGCCGCGAGCACGCTGGTGACGTACTGGTTTTTCGACGCCGTCGCCTGTCACAGCCTGACGGTGCCGCCGTACGTCACGGTCACCGGAGGGGCGACGCTGCTCGGCCGCAGCGTCGACTCCGATTGGGCGCTGGTGCGGCTCAATACTCCGCCGCCGGCGAACGCGATTTTTTCGGCGTGGCGAGCGGAGAAGCTCGCCAACGGCACCGCCACCGCCGTCGCCCACCATCCCGAAGGCGATCTGAAGAAATGGAGCGAAGGTACGATGCCGGCCTACTCCACGTTCAGCGATGGTACAAGCTTCGCGTCCGTGCGCTACATGCTGGGCTCGACCGAGCTGGGGAGCAGCGGCTCCGGGCTGCTCACGCTGGACGGCAGCGGCAACTTCTACGAGTTGCGCGGCGGACTCTTCGCGGGCGACGCTTCATGCTCGCTGCCGAACGGAAGCGACGTATATTCGCGTCTGGACGTAGCGCTGCCACTACTTGCGCAGTACCTGACGCCCGATGCCGCGAATCCGAGCAAGAAAACGGTCGTGGTCGAGTACTACTACGCCGGCCTCGACGATTATTTCATCACGGCAAACCAGCCGGAGATCCAGGGCCTCGACAACGGCGCGCATCCGGGTTGGGTTCGCACGGGGCTCACGTTTCTCGCTTACGCCGACCCGAGCGTCGCGCCCGCGGGCGTGAGTCCGGTCTGCCGGTTCTATCTGTTGCCGCAGTTCGGGGATTCGCACTTCTATTCCGCCGATCCGGCGGAATGCGCGGCGACGGCGGCGAAGTTCGCCGGCAGCTGGGCGTACGAGAGCCCGGCGTTGTTCTATATCCAGTTACCCAATGCAACGACCGGCGCCTGCCCGGCGAATACGCGACCGGTCTATCGATTCATGAACAAGACCAATCAGGTGCACCACCGCTACACCGCGGAGGTCGACGTCCGAAACTGCATGTACTACGGCACCAATCCCGCGTCCGACAAGGACGTGGACTGCGCGCCTTTCAGCGGGGCGTGGCTCGAAGAAGGCTACGGCGCCCCCCCGAATGCGCCGGTCATGTGCTCTCCGACGAGCTGAACCGCAGAGCTGCTCAGAACCGCAGCGAGCAGTCTGCCGTCGCGCCGACGCGCAGCGTTTCTCCCGCACCGGCGGTGACGATCGCGTTGACGCCGAAGGTCACGCCCTCGAGCGCGGCGTTCATGCGATACGTCGCCAGCGTCGCCAGCGGCTCGCTCGCGCGCTCGCCGGTCGCCTGGTCGGTGGTGGTGATCTGACAGCGGGTGCACGGTTTGACCAATTTCATGTTGACCGGGCCCGCGACGATCTCGTCGATGTGATCCTCGTCGTAAGCTTCCGTACCCGAGAGCATGAGGTTGGGGCGGAAGCGGTTGACCGGCAGGGGCGAGGCGAGGCGCGCATTGAGATCGGCGAGCGACGCTTCGGAGAGCACCAGCACGGGATACGCGTCGGCGAAGCCGGTATGTGCGCCGGAGTCCCCGACCCAGGCGCGGCTGCAAGCGCGACGGACTTGCGGGTCGAAG